>CAMLIU010000037.1 GCA_946479995.1 uncultured Gemmatimonadota bacterium
CCGCTGACCAAGCGTCAACGCGAAATCCTAAACTACCTGACGCTCTACACGGAGCGAAACGGTTACGCGCCAAGTTTCGAGGAGATCGCGGAGAATTTCAGCTACAACTCCCTGGCGACGGTGCACGAGCACCTGAGCAACCTGGAGCGAAAGGGATTCATCAAGCGCTCGTACAACGAGAGTCGCGCGATCGAGATCCTGCCCAGCGAGCTGGTGCCCAAGGCGATCGAGCTTCCGCTCCTTGGCGCCGTTGCCGCCGGCGTGCCGATCGAGGCCGTGGCTCACCAGGAGACGATCGCGGTTCCCGACACCATGGTGCAGCGCTCGGGCAACCACTATGTGCTGCGCGTCCGTGGCAACTCGATGATCGACGAGCAGATCCGCGACGGTGACTTCGTGGTCATCAACGATCGCCACAGCGCCGACAACGGCGAGATGGTCATCGCGATGCTGCACGGCAACTCGGCCACCGTGAAGAAGTTCTATCGCGAGCGCGACGGGCGCATCCGCCTCCAGCCGGCGAACGAGACGATGGCCCCACTGTACGTGCACGAGAACGACATCACGATCCAGGGGATCGTGGTGGGGGTGATGCGTCGGTACTAGGGCGATACAAAAGGCAACCGCAGGTACCCGGTACCTCGTATCCAGTACCAGGTACCGCGCACGAGGCCAAAACGAAACGGCCGCCGGGAATTTCCGGCGGCCGCTCGCGTCTGCACCGGCGGGGCTGGACTAGCTCGTGTATGCGGCGCGAAGGCGCTCGAGGGCGGCCATGCCAGCGCCTTTGCGCAGGGCCTCACGTGCGAGATCAACGGCGTCGGGAAAGTTGTCAGGTCCCGACCCCGAGACGTAGAGCGCAGCGGCCGCATTCAGCACGACGGCGGTGGTCGCCGTGGGCGGCGCGGCGTTGCCGAGCACGGCGAGCACGGCGGCGGCATTCTCGGCCGGCGGTCCTCCAGCCAGCTCCTCGGCCCGCCCGTCGGCGAAGCCCAGCGCGGCGGGATCGATGCTCCACTGGCGCGTCGCCCCGTCGCGGATCTCGACCACGTTGGTGGTGCCGAGTGGCGAGACTTCGTCCATCCCGGGCGCACCATGCACCACAAGCGCGTGCACGGCGCCGAGGGCGCGCAGTGCGCCGGCGATGAGCGGTACGCGCGCGGCGTCGGCGACCCCCACCACTTGCCGCCCCGCCGATGCGGGATTCGCCAGCGGGCCAACGATGTTCATCACCGTGGGGATCGCGAGCTCGCTGCGCACCGGCCCGACGTGGCGCATGGCGGGATGCATCAGCGGGGCGAACATGAACACGATCCCCGCGTCGCGGAGCGCCCGCTCCATCACGGCGACGCTCACGTCGATCGGGACGCCGAGCGCCTCGAGCACGTCGGCGCTCCCGCACTGCGAGGTGAACGACCGGTTGCCGTGCTTGGCAATGCGAACGCCCATTCCCGCCGCAAGGAGCGCAGCGGCGGTCGAGATGTTGAACGTTCCCAGCGCCCCGCCCCCCGTACCACAGGTATCCACCAGCAAATCGGGACGCTCCGCGGGCAGCCGTACCATCGCGCCGCGGAGCGCATCGGCCGCGCCGGCGACTTCGTCCGCCGTTTCTCCCTTCACTCGCAAGGCCACCAGCAGGGCGGCGATCTGCGCCGGCGTGGCTTCGCCCCGCATCACGATCCCGAATGCCTCGCGTGCCTGCGGCTCGGAAAGGGAGCCGCCCATCGCGAGCTGCCGGATGGCCTGGCGCAGTGCGGGAACGGGTGTCGCCGACATCTCAGCCGACGGTGAGCGTCTCGAGCATCCGCTCGGGGAGCCGCGCCTGGGTGGCAACGAGGCCGATCACGAGCGCGAGCAGTCGCACGCGCTCGATGTCTTCCTCCACGAAGATGCCGTGCATCGCGCGGTTGGTGAGGTTCACCACGCCAACGAGCGCACCGTGATAGACGAGCGGGAAGCTGATGAACGAGCCGGTCGTGAAGTGCTCGTCGCGCAGCAGCGGGTGGCTCTTCGCCTCATCCACGTCCTGCACGAGCAGCGGCTGCCGCGTCGCGGCCACCTTGCCCGCGACGCCTTCCCCGATCCGGATGCGGTGGCCCATCGGCACGTTGGGCGCGATCCCTCGTGCGGCGGCCAGGTAGAGCAACTGCTCCTCGGGCGACACCAGCAGCAGGGAACAGCGCTGCGCCCCCATGTCGTCGCCCACCAGCGTGAGCAACCCGTTCACCATCTCGCGCGGATCGTCCGTCGTCGCGTCGAGCGTGAGCACGCGGTCTATCAGGTAGAGAGTCCGCGTCTTCTGCCGGAGCGTCTCACTCCGCCGGTGCAGCTCGATGTGCGCCTTCTCCAGCTGCTCCACGGCCGCCGTCACCTGCTGCTCAACGGCCTCGGCGCGGCGGCCGGCGCGACGGGCGTCCTCGAGCGCGTTTGCCGCCTCACGCTCCAGCGTGAGCAGGCGCTCCGGATCGGCGCCGGTGGCTCCCGCTGCCTGGGACAGCTTCTCCTGCAGCGTGCCGAGGCGACGCTCGTACTCGGCGTGGACGCGCTGCGTCACCTCCTCGAGGGTATGCACGGCCTCCTCGCGCGCTTCACGCTCCAGGAAGCGGACGAACGCCAGCTCGAACAGGGCGCACGACGGCGCAATGCGCTCCGAGGATCGCGCCCCGAAGAACTTCCGTGTCTCGTAGAGCACGAGCACCGCGGCGAGCTGGCCGTCGAAGCGCATCCCGCGCAGGGAGAGCCAGCCCACGTCGCTGAATTTGGTGAATCCGAGGAGCACGGCGAACTCGTCCGATTGGTCGCCGAAGTCCACGAAGGCGCCGCCCGCGGTCACCGCGATGCGCTCGCGCGTGGGCAGGTGGTCGAACGTCGTCTCCAGGCGGTCCTGCGTCACGGTATCGCCAGCCGGCACGAGCCGGTCCACCAGCATGGAGCGTCGCGCGTCGAAACGGACCAGCGCGATCTGGGCGAACCGGTCCACCTCGGACAGCGCGTCCGACAGCCCGAGCAGCGCCGACTGGACGTCGGGCGCGACGCTGAGCGCGTGGGCGAGCGTGGCGAGTGTACGAGGGGGCATCCGGCGGGAGGGGAGTCGGCGCCGGCAACGGCGGCGGGAGCGAAAATTGGTCGCGGCGCGGCGGCAAAGTCAATCATAATGAACACGCACTGCCTTACTCGATCGCAACGCACCGGTTGCTTGACTCTCATGTGCTGCCGGGTAGCTTTTCCTCTCGATGCCGACTCGCACGATGCAGCTCGTGTTGCACTACGACGGCACGGGCTTCAGCGGGTGGCAGCGGCAGCCGGACCGGCGCACCGTGCAGGGCGCGCTCGAGGAGGCGCTGAGCCGGATCTGCGCGCAACCCACATCCGCCCTGGGCTCCGGACGCACCGATGCCGGCGTGCACGCACGCGGGCAGGCGGTGGGTGTCCGTGTGAGCGAGCGGTGGACCCCGGCGGCGTTGCGCCGCGGGCTCAATGCGCTGCTCCCGGCGGACGTCTGGGTGGCAGCGGCGTACGAGATGCGAGACGACTTTCATGCGCGCTACGACGCCGTCGCGCGGCGCTACCGCTATCTTGTCGGGACGGATGAGGAGGCCGACTCCCCCTTTCGCCGTCGAACCGAGTGGAGCGTGCGCCGGCCACTGGACCGGCGGGCACTCGATGACGCGGCTGCCTTGCTGAGTGGCGAGCACTGTTTCCTCGGCTTCGCCGTCCGCGGCACGGCGCCGGCTGGCGACGACCACTGCTGCCACGTGACCCACGCGGCGTGGAGCGATCGTCCCGGAGGTCTGGCGTTCGAGATCGAGGCGAATCGGTTCCTGCATCACATGGTGCGGTTCCTGGTTGGCACGATGGTGGAGGTGGCGCTCGGGCGGCGGCCCATCACCGAGCTCGAGCGGCTGCTCGTCGCCCCGGACAATTCCGCGGTCTCGGCCCCCGCGCCGCCCCACGCGCTCTTCCTCGAGCGCGTCACCTATCCGGCAGCCCTCTATCTTTCCACGGCATGAAGATCTTTCTCGCCACCGCTCGCGCCGATGACGTGGCCTGGGGCGCCGCGCACGGCATGCTCGACGGCGTCCTCACCACACCCGGATTGCTCGCCGTGGAGGCGCACGACGACGCACGCGCGCACCTGCAGGAGCTGTCCCGACTGGTGCACGGACCCATCTTCGCCGCGGTGCAGTCCATCGATTCCGCCGGCGCCTATCGCGACGGCCGCGAGCTGGCTCGCCTCTCCGATCAGATCGTCGTCCAGGTTCCCCTCGTCGAGGAAACCCTCGGCGCCATGCGGCGGCTGCATACCGACGGCATCCGCGTCGCCGCGACGCACGTGTACAGCACGGCGCAGGCGCTCCTCGCGGCGCGCACCGGCGCTTTTGCTGTCGTGACCTTCCTCGACCAGCTCGACGCGGCCGGTCATGACAGCGTCGGCGTGGTTCGTGACATCCGCCTCGCCTTCGACAGCTCCGGCGCCGAATGCGACGTCGTCGCCGTCAACGCCGCGTCCCCAACGCAATTCGGTGCCTGTGCCGTCGCCGGTGCGGACGCCGTGGCCATCTCGGAGGACCTGTGTCGCGCACTCCTCGTGCACCCGCTCACCGATCGCGGCGTCGATCACTTCCTCGGCGACGTCGCCCGGTTGCGCCACGTATGGCCAGTCAGCTGATGCGGATCGGCACCCTGCTCCTCGTCGCGGGTGCGGCCGGCGCGTGCACGGCGACGCCGTCCACGTCCGATGCCCAGGTGGCGCGCACCGCGGAGTCGGCCAAGGCGGCGAACATTCCCGCGTCGCGCCGCACTGCCATCACGGCCGCGGTGGCACGCGTGGCACCCGCGGTGGTCACCGTCCAGACGGAGGTCGTCCAGCGGGTGGCCGCCGACCCGTTCGATTTCTTCTTCGGCGGCCGCTCCGGTACCCAGACGTCGGCCGGTCTTGGCTCGGGCTTCATCATTCGCGCGGACGGCGTGATCGTGACCAACGCGCACGTCGTCGCCGGGGCGACCAACATCTCCGTCATGCTGCGCGACGGCACCACGTATCCCGCGCGCACCATCGGTACCGACGAGACCAACGACCTCGCCGTATTGAAGGTGGATGCGAAGGGGCTGCCGGTCGCGCCGCTCGGCGACTCCGACAACCTGCTCGTCGGGGAGTGGGCCATCGCCATCGGGAACCCGTACGGCTTCATGCTGGGCAACTCCGAGCCGAGCGTCACCGCTGGCGTGATCAGCGGCGTCGGCCGCAACCTCGTGGCGCGAGGAGAAGGGCCGTCCGCGTACTTCGACATGATCCAGACGGACGCGTCGATCAACCCCGGCAACTCCGGCGGCCCGCTGGTCAACGCCGATGGCGAGGTGATCGGCGTCAACTCGTCCATCTACTCCACGAGCGGCGGCTCCATCGGCCTCGGCTTCGCAATTCCCATCGATCGCGCCAGGCGCGTTGCCGAGGACCTGCTCAACCATGGTCGCGTCAGGCGGCCGTGGATTGGCGTCCAGCTCGAGCAGGTGCGGACGCAGAATCCGCGCGACCTGATCGTTCGCGGCGCGCAGGTGGCGAGTGTCGCGCCGTCGTCGCCCGCCGAGAAGGCGGGAATTCGCCCCGGCGACGTCATCGTTCGCCTGCGGGACCGGACCATCCGGAATCGCTTCGACTGGGAAGCTGCGCTGCTCGACCTGCGCGTGGGCGACCAGGTGCCGCTCACTGTCCGTCGCGGGGGCAAGGACGTGGCGGTCAACGTCACCATCGCCGACTTGCCGGAGGTGAGCGCGCCGAAGGTGGAGGTGATGCGCGAGCTGCAGCTGGTCACCCTCACGCCGGCCATCCGCGCCGAACGCGGCATCCTGTCGAGTCGCGGTGCGCTGATCTACAGGGCGAGCGATCGCATCACCCAGGAGCTGGGGATGCAGGCGGGTGACGTGATCGTCCAGATCAACCGCACGCCGATCACCTCGGCGGAAGACGTCTCGCGCGCACTCGACTATTATGCGGGACGCGGCGTGATCCGACTCTTTTTCGAGCGCCAGGGCCAGATCTATCCCACCGACTTCGTGATCCGATGACGGCGCAGGACCGCTACTCCTCTCCGCTCGCCGACCGGTACGCTTCGCGCGCGATGCTGGAGCTCTGGTCGCCGCGATCGCGCTACACCCTGTGGCGCCGCCTCTGGCTCGCCCTGGCGGAAGCCGAACAGAAGCTCGGCGTGCCGATCCCCGACGAGGCGATCGCCCAGATGCGCCAGCACCTGGGCGACATCGATTTCGACGCGGTGGCGGCGTACGAGCGCCGCTTCCGGCACGACGTGATGGCGCACGTCCACGCCTTTGGCGATGTGGCGCCGGCTGCGCACAAGTTCATCCATCTGGGCGCCACGAGCGCGTTCGTCACGGACAACGCGGACCTGGTGCTGATGCGCCGCGGCCTCACGTTGCTGCGCGGAAAGATCCTGCACGTCCTGCGTGCGCTGGCGGCCTTTGCCCGCGAATGGCGCGACGAGCCCACGCTGGGCTACACGCACCTGCAGCCCGCGCAGCCGACGACGGTCGGCAAGCGCGCGACGCTGTGGATGCAGGACCTGGTGCTGGACCTCACCGACCTCGATCACCGGGTAGCCACCCTTCCCTGCCGAGGGGTGAAGGGCACTACCGGCACCCAGGCGAGCTTCCTCGAGCTGTTCGGCGGGGATCATGCGAAGGTGCGGGAGCTCGATCGCCTCGTGACGGTCGCGCTGGACTTTCCCGCCAGCATCCCGGTGAGCGGCCAGACCTACACGCGAAAGCTCGACGCGCAGGTGCTGGGAGTCGTCTCAGGAATCGCCGCAAGCGCCGCCAAGTTCAGCGCCGACATCCGCATGCTGCAGGCCTTCGGCGAGATCGAGGAACCGTTCGAGCGCGAGCAGATCGGCTCGTCGGCCATGGCGTACAAGCGCAATCCGATGCGCTCCGAGCGAATCGCCTCCCTGTCGCGCTTCGTCGGCTCGCTCGAGCCGAATGCGAACCAGACGCACGCCGTCCAGTTCTTCGAGCGCACCCTGGACGACAGCGCCAATCGCCGGCTCTCGATTCCGGAGTCGTTCCTCGCCACCGACGCCATCCTCGGCCTGACCGAGAACGTGGCCTCCGGACTGGAGGTCCACCCGGCGCGCATCCGCCGCCGCCTGATGGATGAGCTCCCGTTCATGGCGACCGAGGAGCTCATCGTTCGCGCCGTGCGCGGCGGGGGCAACCGCCAGGAAGCGCACGAGCGGATTCGTCGCTACAGCATCGACGCTGCACGGGCGATCAAGGATGGCGCGGAACAGAACGACCTTCTCGACCGCATCGCTGCCGACGATACCTTCGGCATCTCGCGCGCCGAGCTCGAGCAGGCAATGGATCCGGCGCGGTTCGTCGGGCGCGCTCCGCAGCAGGTGGACGAGTTCCTCGAGGAGGTCGTGGAGCCCATCCTCGCTGGAGCGCCAGCCGAAGTTGCCCTGGAGGAGATGCGGGTATGAAGCTGGTCGGCGAGAGTACCCTGCCACTTCCCCTCCTCCGCCGCGGGAAGGTCCGCGAGGTGTTCGCGGTGGATGCGGAGCGGGTACTCCTCGTGGCCAGTGACCGGGTGAGCGCGTTCGACGTGATCATGAACGAGCGCGTGCCGTACAAGGGCGCGGTGCTCACCCAGATCACCGCCTGGTGGCTCGCGCAGCTCGGCGGACTCGTGCCGCACCACCTCATCACGGCGGATGCCGACGAGATCGTCGAGCGCGTTCCGGTTCTGGCGGCACATCGGCAGGCGCTGCTCGGGCGCGCGATGCTCTGCCTCCGCACCGAAGTCTTCCCGGTGGAATGCGTGGTGCGCGGCTACCTCAGTGGCTCCGCCTGGAAGGAGTATCGCGAGCAGGGTACGCTGGCCGGAGAACCGCTTCCCGCCGGCCTGCGCGAGAGCGATCGCTTCGACCCCCCACGCTTCTCTCCCGCCACGAAGGCCGAATCCGGCCACGACGAGAACATTCCTGTCGCCGAGGTCGTGCGTCGCCTCGGCGCGGAGGTTGCCGCCTCCCTGGAGCACATGAGCCGCCTGGTGTACGCGCGCGGACGCGACGTCGCCGCCGCGCGCGGGATCATCATCGCCGATACCAAGTTCGAGTTCGGGCGTGACCGCAGCGGTGAGATCCGCCTCATCGACGAAGTGCTCACTCCCGACAGCTCCCGCTTCTGGCCCGCGGATGCGTACGCCCCTGGCGGCCCGCAGCCGAGTTTCGACAAGCAGCCGCTGCGCGATTACCTCGACGGCGAGCGTCGCGCGGGCCGATGGAACGGGGAGGCGCCGCCGCCGCCCCTTCCCCCCGAGGTGGTGAACGCCACGAGCGCCCGCTACCTCGACATCTTCGAGCGCCTCACCGGCGCTCCCCTCGACACGACTGACCTCTGACCCCGCCACCGTGAGCTTCGCCCGCGAAGGCCTCATCTTCATTGCCATTGCCGCCCTCGTGGCGGCCGGCACGTACGCGCTCGCCCTCAACCGCCGGTCGTGGCCGCTCTGGCTCCTGGCGTTCCTGCTGACGGTGATCGCGCTCTGGGTCGCCTACTTCTTCCGTGATCCTGAGCGTACCGGTGCCCGCGGCGACCAGTTCGTCATCGCCCCCGCCGACGGCAAGGTGGTACTGGACACCATCGTCGAGGAACCGGCCTTCATGGGCGGACCCTCCCGACGCATCTCGATCTTCATGAACGTCTTCAACGTCCACGTCAATCGCTATCCGGTGAGCGGGACGGTGAAGTATCTCCACTACAATCCCGGCAAGTTCCTCAATGCGGCGGCGGAGAAGTCGAGCCTGGAGAACGAGCAGATGTCCGTGGGGATCGATACGCCGCGCGGCCGCGTGCTCGTGCGCCAGATCGCCGGCCTCATCGCGCGCCGCATCGTCACCTACAGCAGGCAGGGCGAGCACGTGGATCAGGGACAGCGCATGGGGCTCATCCGTTTCGGCTCGCGCGTCGACGTCTTCCTGCCCGTGAATGCCACCGTGCGCGTGAAGATCGGCGACCTCACCGTGGCTGGCACCAGCGTGATCGCGGAGATGCCCAACCCATGATGGCCCTTGCGCGCCGGAAGCGGCGGCGGCCCGACATGCGCCGCGCCGTGATCCTCTTTCCCAGCGGACTCACCCTCGGCAACCTCTTCTTCGGCGTCTTCGCCATCATCGCGGCGTCGCGGCTCGAGTTCGTCGCCGCGGGCGTCTACGTGCTCCTCGGCGGCATCTGCGACGCACTCGACGGACGAGTGGCGCGTGCGACGAATGCCGGCACCGAGTTCGGCGAGGAACTGGACTCGCTCGTCGACGCGATCACCTTCGGGCTCGCTCCGGGGATGATCATGTACTTCGCCGTGCTGAACCGCAGCGGGTGGGACTGGGTCTGGGTCTTCCTCTTCGCCGCGTGCGCGGTGCTGCGTCTCGCGCGCTTCAACATCGAGCAGGCGGGCACCGCCAAGACCTACTTCCAGGGTCTCCCGAGTCCGGCTGCCGGCATCACCCTCGCGTCGTACTACTGGTTCAGCCAGTCGTCGCTCTACACCTACGGCGCGATCGCCGACCTGAAGTGGCACGTCCTCCTGCGCTACCTGATGGTGGTGCTGTCGTTCCTCATGATCAGCAACGTGCCGTATCCGGTGTTCCCGCGCACCG
>CAMLIU010000038.1 GCA_946479995.1 uncultured Gemmatimonadota bacterium
GGTGCGCGAGCACCACCTCGTGCATGCGCACGGCGAGGGCGAGGTCGTAGGGCGGGTACTCGAACAGCGGATAGCGGCCGACGTCCACCTCGTGGAAGTAGATGCGCGGCAGGAAGCGCGGGAGCCGGAAGGGCTGCTGATAGGTGATGAAGTGGATCTCGTGCCCGCGCTGGGCGAGGGCGATACCCAGCTCGGTGGCGATCGCGCCGGAGCCGCCGTAGGTAGGGTAGCAGGTGATGCCGATCCTCACGCGTGCTCCTGTCGTGCTCCGGCGTGCCACCACGCCAGCAGCGCCTCGTCGAAGGAGTCGGCATGCGGGTCGAGCCGCACGACGTCGTCGCCGGCGAGCTGGTGGCGGAACCAGGTGCGCTGGCGCTTCGCGTACTGGCGAGTCTCGATGATCACACGCTGCATGGCGGCCTCCGGGGAAAGCATGCCCTGTTCCAGCTCACGAACCACGCGGTACCCGCTTGCGTTCCATGCCGGCGCCTCGGCGGGTACGGCGGCCATGAGGCGGCGCACCTCGTCCCGCCATCCGGCGGCGAACATCGCCCGCGTGCGCGCGGCGATCGTGCCGGAAAGCGACGGACCGGGATCGAGGACAAGATAGCGCGCGCGCCACCTCGGCAGCGTCGCGCGCTCCCGCTGCAGGTCGCTCAGGCGGTGACCGGTGAGGAGCGCCACCTCGATGGCCCGCAGGAGCTGGGTGCGGCCCAGGTGGGCTCGAGCCGGGTCCAGCGCGACGACGTGACGCCGCAGCTCGGTGGTGTCGAGCGGCGCCAGCTCGGCTTCGAGGGCACGGCGGCGCTCGGCGTCCATTGGCGGCTCCTCGAACAGCGCGCCGAACAGCGCGCGCAGGTAGAGGCCCGTGCCGCCCACGACCAGCGGGACGCGGCCCCGCGCGTCGATGTCGCGGATCCACGCATCGGCGCGATCGGCCCACCACGCCGCGGACGCGCGCTCGGTGGGCTCGAGCACGTCGATGCCATGATGCGTCGCGGCGACCCGCTCGGCTGGCGACGGCTTGGCCGTGCCGATGTCGAAGTCGCGATACAGCTGTCGCGAGTCCGCGCTGATGATCTCCACGGGCGCCACGGTCGCGAGCCGAAGTGCGGCACGCGTCTTCCCCGACGCGGTCGGCCCGCAGATGACGGGGATCACACGGCGCTCACTGCCGGCCAAAGCGCCGCTCGAGCTCGGACCAGGAGAGCTGCACGATGGTGGAGCGCCCGTGCACGTCGTGCGCCGGCAGCTTGGTGGTGCCGAGCGCGACGAACAGCGCCCGCATCTCGCCTGGTGAGAGCTCGTCGCCCGCCTTGATGGCGGCCTTGCAGGCAACCGTGGCCGCAAGGCGCTCATGGCGGGCATGGGCGCTCGCGTCGCGGTCGCCGGCGAGCGCGGCCAGCGTCTCCCGCAGGCACCGCTCGGCGTCGAAGCGCGGATGCGGCAGCGGCACGCTGTGAACGAGCAGCGTGTGTCCTCCGAAGCCCTCGACCTCGAACCCCAGCGTCGCGAGGAGCTGGCGATTCGCCTCGAACGCCTCGCTCTCGGCGGGCGCGAGGTGGAGGGTGAGGGGAAAGAGGAGGCGCTGTGACGGGGCTTCCCCGCGTTCCAGCATCCCCATGAACTGTTCGTACAGCACTCGCTCATGTGCGGAGTGCTGGTCGATGAGCACCACGCCATCCTCGTGCTCGAACATCATCCACGTGCGACGGAGCTGGATGAGCGGAGGAACGCCAAGCTCGCGATCGGATTCCGCGGCACGGGGAGCGGAAGGGAACTCGGGCTCGCGGGGAGGCGCGAAGGACGGCTCGTCGTGCTCGGCGGACGCGGAAGGCTCCGAGGGCGAGGCGAACAGCCCGTCGGCGGCCGGCGGCGCGGCGCGAAGCAGCTCCACATCCACCGGTTCCGCAGCCGGGGCCCAGGGCGAACCGCCTACCGGCCAGCGGCGCACGCCAAGGGCCGCCGACGCGTCGAAGGTGCCGAGCGCTCGACGGACTGCTTCCTCCACGGCGCGCTCCACCACCCAGCGGTCGGTGAACCGCACCTCCGCCTTGGCGGGATGGACGTTCACGTCGACGGTGGCGGCAGGCACGACGATCTCGAGGAGCAGCGATGGGCGAAGGCCGGCGGTGATGGTAGTCCGGTACGCCGACTCCGCGGCGCGCAGGATCCCCGGATCGCGCACGGGACGTCCATTCACCGTCAGGAAGGTGCGGCGGCTTGCCGTGCCGACATCGGCGGGGCGCTCGACGAGTCCGCTCACCTGGATGGCACCGCGCACGTCCTCCACGTCCAGCAGTCGATCGGCGAACGATGCCCCCCAGAGCGCGGCGACGCGATCGCGAAGCGAGGCTGCGATCGGAAGCGCGAGCACGGGCTTTCCGTCGTGCGACAGCGTGAAGCGCACGTCGCGCCTGGTGAGCGCGACGACGCTCATCGTCTCGAGGATGCTGCGCCATTCGGAGCGTGCGCCGCGCAGGAATTTCTGGCGGGCGGGCGCGTTGTAGAAGAGCCGCGACACGGTAACGGTCGTCCCGCGCCGGCGGGCGATGTCGCTTACCTGCTGCACCGCTCCGCCGGCGGCGTGGACGGCGGTGCCCTCGCCATCGGCGGGGGCCGTCTCCACGACGAGCTGGCTCACCGAGCAGATGGCCGGGAGCGCCTCGCCGCGGAAGCCGAAGCTGGTGACGCCGACGAGGTCCGTCGCCTGGCGGATCTTCGACGTCGCGTGGCGCGCGAGCGCGAGCAGCGCGTCCTCGCGGCTCATGCCGCACCCGTCGTCGCTGACGCGGAGGAGCGCGCGCCCTCCTTCCTCCACGGCGACATCCACGGCCGTGGCGCCCGCATCGAGCGCATTCTCCACCAGCTCCTTGAGCGCGGACGCCGGCCGTTCGACGACTTCGCCGGCGGCTATCTGGTCGGCGACTGCTGGGGGAAGGATGGCGATGCGTGGCGCAGGCATCGTCGAAATATGGAAGCGCGTCGCAGGATGCGCGATCAGTGCAACGGGTCGTCGAGCGGTATGACGCTCGCCACCGGCGCCCAGCCGGCGCGCTCGTCGTCCACGGTCACGCGCACCCATGCACCCTCGCGCGCGCCCAGGGCACCCACCTCGCCGGCGCTCACCGAAGCGACCGCTGCGCCGCTGGAGGGCGCATCGAGCAGATCGCGACCTTCGCGCAGCGCACCCAGCCCGCGTGACGAGAGCTTCCGCTCGACGCCGACGCCGCCGAGCAGCACGATGAACGACACAGCCAGCGCACCGACGGCTCCGTGCCTCAGGGCGGGCGAATGGCGCCCGAACGGCAGGGCGAGCACGAACCAGGCGGCGAGCCACAGAGTGAGAGCCGCCGCGGCGACGCCGTCGGCCGGCACGGGCGGCACGTACGCGGCGTCGCCGACGGCGGCGGCATGCACTGCGTCGAGCCGGTCACGCGAGTCGCCATCGAGGGGATCGAGCCTGAGCGCCCGCTGCCAGCCGACGACGGCGAGCGCGGTGTCGCCCCTCGCCCAGGAGGCGGCGCCGAGGTTGGCCCACGCGTCCGGTGCGCGCGGCGCTCGCGAGCTCACGCGGGCGAACAGCTGCGCGGCGGCGGTGAAGTCGCCGTGCTGGTAGGCGCGCACGCCATCAGCAAAGGTGCGAACGAGTGGTTGGGGCATGGCGAGGAGCGCACCCGCGCCGGCGACGAGGGGCGACAGCGCCAGGAGAAGCAGCAGGCGGCGGTTGCCGCCGGCCGCGCCCTGGGCCGGCCGCACGGCTTCTTCCTCCACCGCGCGTGCAGCGGCCACTGCTTCGGAGACGAGCTCGGCGGGCACCGCGTGAGACGGCGAATAGGCCGCCACGTCGAGTGCATCGAGCACCGCCGACGCGTGGTCGGCCGTGGCGTCGGTGACACCGGCGCGCCGGAGCACGCGGGCGAGGGAAACATTTCCCACGCGGTCATGCAGCGCGGGCACGCGCTCGGTGAGCGCGGCAAGGAATCGGCGGCGCACCTCGCGCGCATCAGGCCCCTCGCGCGAGGCGAAGGCGCGAAGGTCCTGCAGCGCCGACCGTCGACGAAGGCGCCGACGGCGTCGCCGGCGAAGCTGGCGAAGCGCCGCGGGTGCAGGACCGAGGGCGAACAGCGCCCAGTACCAGGCGCGCGAGGTGAGCGGCGCGCCACGTTCCTCGCGCAACGTCACGCGGATCGGCAGCGGGGCCACCTTCTCACTGTCGCTCGCGACGAGGGTCGCCGCGCGGACGTCCAGCGGCAGCGAGTCGGTGACGGCGATGTCGTAGGTGGCGCGCGAGGGATCGAAGTAGGGATAACGAAGCGCAGACACCACCTGCTGCCCCGCGCGGCGCGGCGTGAGCAGCCAGTCGAATTCCTTGGTGCCGCGCACCTCCGCGGCGGTGGAATCCACCGTGACTCGCTCCTCGCCCAGTGCGACGGCTGCCCACGGCACACTGATGACCGGACGCGGGAGGAGCTTGACGTTGCCCACGGCGTCCAGGTGGAGGGTGAGCACCACCGGGTCGCCCATTCGCGCGCTGGACGTGGCGAGCCGCGAGGAGGCGGTCACCTGGCCGACGGCGCCGATGTAGCCGGCCGGCCTTCCGACGGCGGGGGGATCCACGGCCCTGAATCGAACGCTGTCCGTGCGAAGCTCGAAGCTTTCCTCGCGCGAGAAGAAGGAAGTGGAAACGGGAAGTGAATAGGCGAGCGTCGCGGGGGCGATGGTGGTCGCGCCGGCGAAGAGCGGGAAGAGGGCGCGACGGTAGGTGAGCGTCTCGAAGCAGTTCGTGCTCGTGCGCCGCGGCGGTGGCGGAAGCGCGAGGTCATACGCCAGCACGCCGGGCATCTCCGGCGGGAAGAAGGTGGGGTTGCGGCGCATCCGCTGGCGCGCCACGTCGTTGAGCTGCACATCCACCACGTAGTCGAACTGCTGCCCCACGAACACCGAGTCGCGATCGGGAGCGAGTCGCGCGCGCACGAGCACGCGGGGCGTCGCGTCGTCGAGACGGCGCAGCTCGAAGGGAGGCGCCGCCGCCGCGCCGCGGAGGTCGCCGGCGCTCGCGAAGAAGGGAGGCAGCACCACGCGTCCCGCGCCACCGATGGCGACGGTGAAGGTGGCCTCGGTGAGCGAGGACGACTCGCCACCGCCGAACTGTTCCACGCGGGAGCTCACCCGTTCGTTCAGCAGCTGCACGCCGGGGCTCGTCGGAAACCGGATCCGAGGTGCAACGGCTCCTGGCGCGCGCGCGGCGACGCTGATCTCGAAGGGCACGCAGGAGACCGCGGCGGGAGGTGCGCTCGCGACGACGGCGATCTGCGCCACCAGAGCGAGGGCGATCACGCCGCGCTACCAGTCCTTGCCGCCTGGAGGTGGCTCCTGCCGGCTCTGCTTCTGCTTCCGGCTCTGCACGTCGCGCTCCTCGCGCTCGGCACTCCCGAGCAGCTGCTCCGCCTGGCGCTGCGCGGCGGTGGGCTGCGGCTTCGGCTCCTGCGAGGACGGCGAAGGAGAGGAGTTGGACTGCCCGCCTCCTCCTCCCCCACCGCCCTGCTTCTTCTTGCGCAGTGCCAGCTCGTAGTTCCACTTCGCGTCGAGGTCGGCCGGCCGCTGCAGCAGCACACGCTTGTACGACGCGAGCGCCTTGTCGAGATCGGCGGTACCCGAATCGCCTGGCGCGGCGAGGCCGGGGATGAGCGAGGCGAGCCCGGAGTTGAAGCGCGCGCGATAGCGTGTCTCGTCGTCGGCCTTCTCGGCGGCGCGATCGAGCACCTCCACGGCGGCGGTCATGGAATCGTCAGCGAGGAGCGCCGTGCCGAAGTTGTACATGGTGCCGGGCGACGGATCATCCCTCACCGCCGCGGCGAAGAGCGTCGCGGCACGATGGTAGTCCTTGCCGGCATAGGCCGCCGCCGCCTCGGCCGCCTGCTGCTGTGCGGCGCAGCCGGTGACGGCCATTGTTGCAACGATGCCGGCAGCGAGTGCGGTCTCCGCCGCGGCGGCGCGTCGCCTGCGATGGCCACGTCGCCCGCCGAGCACCGTGTCCAGCCAGAGCAGCAGGATGGCGGGCAGCAGGAACCACTGGTAGCGCGGCGTGAGGTTGTCGCCGGTCTCCGTGGTGCGCGCCTGGCGGCGGAGCGACGTCAGCGCCGCCTTGATGCGCGCCGCCTTGTCCGTGGCCTCGGCGGGAATAAAGGTGCCATTGGCAGCCTGCGCCGCCGCCTGCAGCAGCTCGGGATTGTAGTGCGTGATCACCGTCTGGCCGTTCTCGTCCTTCTTGGTGGTCACCTGCCCGTTCTCGCGAATGGGGATCGTACTGCCCTGCTGTGTGCCGAAACCCACGGTGACGAGGTGGACATTCTGCTCCGCAGCGCGCTGCGCCGCGGCCACCACGTCGGCCTTCAGCTCGAAGGCCTCGCCGTCGGACATGATCACCAGGGCGCGGTCGGCGCCGCTCTTCGAGAGGGAGAGCAGCTTGGTGCCCTGATCGATGGTCGCGGACAGTGAGCTCCCCGCCTGCCCCACGACGCTCGGATCGAGGTTGTCGAGGAAGAGATCGAGGGCGCCCTCATCCACGGTGATCGGCGTCAGGATGTAGCTGCGCCCCGCGAAGGCAAGGAGGCCGACGCGGTCGCCCGGGCTCAGCGCGCGCAGGCGGCGGATCTCCTGCTTCGCGCGCTCGAGGCGGTTGGGCTGCACGTCGGTGGCGAGCATGGAGAGGGAGGCATCCACGGAAATCACCATGTCCACACCGCTCGAACGCACGGTCGTCCGCTCGAACCCCCAGCGCGGTCCGGCGATGGCCACGCCCGCAAAAGCGGCAGCGAGGCCGAGCCGTGCGGCGCGCCAGCCACTGCCGGAGAGCGCGGCAGGTGGCACCAGCCGACGCACGACGTCGAGCGAACCCAGTCGCTGCAGCCGCGCCAGGCGCTGCCGGCGCGAGCGGCGCAGCAGCCACACGAACAGCACCGGCAGGATCATCGCCAGAAGCAGCAGCCACGGATGCTCGATCACGCGCGGGTCGAAGCCGAGGTTCATCATGGCAGCGGTCCCTTCCAGGCGAGCAGCACGAGCTCGAGGGCCAGCGCGGCGAGCATCGCGCCGAGGGGCCATCGGAACAGCTCCGTGTACCGCACGTACGTACGGCTGCGCACGGGACTCCGTTCGAGGGCGTCGATCTGCTCGGTGATCCGCTGCAGCGCCACGGGGTCGCGCGCGCGGAAATAGCGGCCGCCCGTGGCGTTCGCGATGTCGGTGAGCAGCGCGTCGTCGATCTCCACGCGCTGCATCTCGTAGCGGAGCCCGAACAGGCCGCGGCCGACCGGCACCGGCGCCATTCCCTCCGTGCCCACGCCAATGCCGTAGATACGGATGCCGAACTGGGCGGCGGCGCGCGCGGCGGTGCGCGGGTCGATGGACCCGCGGTTGTTCACGCCGTCGGTGAGCAGCACCAGCACCTTCGACTTTCCCGGCGCATCCTTGAGCCGATTCGCGGCGGTGGCGATCGCCGTGCCGATGGCGGTGCCGTCCTCGAGCTGGCCCGGCTGCAGGTTGTCGAGCGCGGCCTGCACTACCTGGTAGTCGGTGGTGAGCGGCACCTGCGTGAGTGCCTCGCCACTGAAGGCAACGATGCCGATGCGGTCATGGTTCCGCGCGGCGACGAAATCCTTGATCTTCGCCCGCGCCACCTCCAGCCGGTTCTGCGGCTGGAAGTCCTGGGCGAGCATGGAGCTCGAGATGTCGAAGGCGATCACGATGTTGATCCCTTCGCTGGTGGACGTCTCGGCTCGCGCCCCCGAGCGTGGTCGCGCGAGCGCGATGACGCCGAAGAGCAGCACCAGGTTCCGCAGGATGGCGAGCATGCGCGCCAGGCCGCGCCCGGCGTGCGGGCCGCGCGCGAGGATGCCGACACGCGAGAAGACGATCGCCGCCGGCCGCCGGCGTCGCGCGAGGAGCCACCAGACGGGGAGCAGCAGGAGGAGCAGCAGCCACCACGGCGACGCGAACTCGATCGGTCCGAGGGAGATCATGCGGCCCTCCCCTGACGGCCGGCGGCCTCGCTCGCCGCCTGCACCGCGAGCGCATGCTGGTGCTCGGCGCGCACGATCTCACGCGCCTCGTTGCCGAGCGCGCGTGCCTCCGACGGCGACACCGGCGCCGCCGCGAACTTGATGGGATCGACTGCCGCGAGGAGCTGCTGCAGGCGGTCGTAGCTCACCCCCGGCGCGCCGCGCACTGCCGCGAGCAGCTCGCCGCTCGTGAGCGCGAGCGAGGCATCGGCGACCCGGGCCGCCAGGTATCGCCGCAGCACGTCCGTCATCAGGGCGGCGTGGCGTCCCGGCTCTCCTGCATCGACCAGGCGCAGCTTCTCGACGCGGTCGAACTCGTGCTCGGCGTCGCCGTACGGATCGCCCGGCGGAGGGAGCACCCCCGCGCGACGGCGGCGCCACCACCAGATGCCAAGTCCGAGCGCGACGATCGCCAGGGCGGCGAGGAGCCACCACCACCAGGGGATGGGCGCCTGCACGGGGAGCAGCGGCCGCGCCGGCTTCGGCACGCGAAGCGCCGAATCCGCCGGCAGCACGCTGCGAACGATCAGCGACGGCAGCGTGAGCTGCACGCGGCGCTCGTCATCGTCGGTCTGGACCAGCACCTCACCGAGCCGGATGGGCAGCGTGCCGACGTCCCACGCCGCCAGCCGGTACGTGGCGACGCGGTCGGTGTAGTCGAGGGTGTCGCTTCCATCGCGCACCCTCGGCGGCTCGAGCGACTGCACGGGGCCGAGCGAGTCCACCGCCGATGGGAAGTTGACGGTCGCCCCGCGCGGTGCGCGCACGCGCACCTGCAGGGTGACCACGTCGCCGACGGTGACGGAGTCCCGATCCACGGCGGCACCCGCCTGGACCGGGATGCGCGTGGGCCGCTGTGCCGCCACCGCCGCGGGCACGAGCAGGCCGAGCAGGATGGCGAGGTGAATCCGCGTCGAGCAACGCATCGGGTTCACCGGCGGTGCGAGCGCGTTTCGCGCGCGCGGAAGAACCTGATGAGCGGATCCACCACGCCACCGTCGGTGTGGATCGGGATCTCGTCGATCGCGAGCCGACGCAGCAGGTGGCGGCGCGCCGAGAGCTCCTCCTCGACGGCGGCGGCGAAGCGGGCGCGGACGTCGGGATCGCTCGTGTCGACGTCCAGCACCTGTCCCGTTTCTGGATCGACGAAACGCGCCAGCCCGAGATCGGGGAGCACCTGTTCCGACGGGTCGTCCACCGTGACGGCGACGACGTCGTGCCGCTGCGCCAGCAGCTTCAGCGGCT
>CAMLIU010000039.1 GCA_946479995.1 uncultured Gemmatimonadota bacterium
TCACCCCGCCGTTGCCGTTCCCGCGGTCGTCACATTCCAGCCGCGGTGAGAGGAACCGTAGGCGCAAGAGTGACTACGAGCAGAACAGACAGCTTTCAGCTGAAACTTTGAGCTTTGCCGTGCGAACTCCCGACTTCGAACTCCGCCCCCTCAAGAGCGAGACCGACTTCGACGCCGCCGTGAACCTGCAGCGCGAAGTCTGGGGCGATGAGTTCACCGACCTCGTCCCCGCCGCCCTGCTTCGCGTCGTCGGCTACGTCGGCGGCGTCGCCGCCGGCGCGTTCGCTGAGGACGGCGAGCTGGCCGGCCTTGTCTTCGGCGTGAGCGGGATCCGCGACGGAAAGTTGAGCCACTGGTCCGACACCCTCGCCGTCCGTGCCGAGTATCGCGACCGCGGGCTCGGCGAGTCGCTCAAGCGCTTCCAGCGCGAGCTCCTCCTTCCGCTCGGCATCGAGCGCATGTACTGGACCTTCGATCCCCTCGAGTCGCGCAACGCGCATCTCAACCTCAACCGGCTCGGCGCCACCGCGTGCGAGTACGTGCGAGACCATTACGGTGCCACCGGGTCGACGCTCCACCAGGACATCGGCACCGACCGGCTGATCGTGCAGTGGGTGCTCGTTGCACCGAGCGTCGCCGCGCTGATGGAAAGGCGCGCGGCGCCTGCTCCGTGCGGCGCCGAGGGCGCTCCCCTCGTCAACGCGGTGCGTGAGGGAGCGGCCGGGCCGGAGAGTGGCGTGCCCGATCTCCAGATCGATGCGCCGAGCGTTCGCGTCGCCATTCCGGCGGACATCCAGGGCCTCAAGGCCAAGGCGCCGGAGTGCGCGCGTGAGTGGCGGCGCGTCACGCGGCTCACGTTCGAGGCCTATTTCGCCCGCGGGTACGTGGCGCGCGCGCTCGTGCGGCGCAGAGCATGGAGCGAATACCTGCTCGAGCGCGGAGCGCGCGAGCGATGACCTTCCGTATCGACCGCATCGAGCTGCGCGAGGTCCGGCTCGCCCTGCGCGAACCGTTCCGCATCTCCTCCGGCGTCCAGACGGAGCGGCGCATCATGCTGCTCCACCTCTTCGACGCCAGCGGCGCCGACGTGTGGGCGGAGTGCGTGGCCGGCGAGGAACCGAACTACAGCGACGAGACGATCGACACTGCCTGGCACGCCGTCCGGGAGTGGATCGCGCCGCGCGTCCTCGGCCGCGCCTTTGAGCACCCCGCCGCGGTTGCCGGCGTGCTGGCGCCCGGTATCCGCGGGCACAACATGGCCAAGGCCGCGGTGGAGATGGGGAGCTGGGGACTCGCCGCGGTGCTCGACGGCGTTCCCCTCGCTCGACTCATCGGCGGAACCCGCGACCGGGTGGACACCGGCATCTCGATCGGCATCCAGTCCTCCCCCGAGGCGCTCGTGGAGCGCGCGCAGGCGGCGGTGGCGAGCGGCTACCGGAAGGTGAAGCTCAAGATCCAGCCCGGTGCCGACGTGGAGTTCGTGCGCGCCGTGCGGAGTGCGCTCGGCCCGGACATCTCGCTGATGGTGGACGCCAACTCCGCCTACACCCTGGCTGACGCTCCTGTGCTGCAGCAGCTCGACGAGTTCGCGCTGCTGATGATCGAGCAGCCCCTCGGACACGATGACCTCGTGCGCCATGCCGAGCTCCAGAAGATGCTCAAGACGCCCCTCTGTCTCGACGAGTCCATCACCAGCGTCGAGCGCGCGGAGGACATGATCACCCTCGGCAGCGGGCGCATCGTCAACATCAAGCCGGGACGCGTCGCCGGGTACTCGGCGTCGCTCGCCATCCACGACCTGTGCATGGCGCATGGGATCCCGGTGTGGTGCGGTGGCATGCTGGAGAGCGGGATCGGTCGGGCGTACAACGTGGCGCTCGCGTCGCTCCCGAACTTCTCGTTGCCGGGCGACCTCTCGCCGAGCCGCCGATACTGGGACCGCGACATCGTCGAGCCCGAGTGGACGATGGATGCGAACGGGCAGGTGCGCGTGCCGCGCGAGCGCGGCGGCATCGGCGTGACGCCGGACCTGGCGCGGATCGAGGAGCTCACCGTGCGGCGCGAGGTGCTGTCGTGACCGCGCCCGCCGTCGGAATGCCGCGCGTGATGTCCCGGTTCTCTCCCGCACTCCGCGACCGGCTGATTGAGCTGCGCCGCGCGCTGCACGCCGACCCCGAGCTGGCGTTCGCCGAGCACCGGACCGCCGACCGACTGGAGGAGGCGCTCGTCGCACTCGGCGGGCGCGGCGTGCGCCGCATCACGGAGACGGGGCTGCTGCTGCGCATTCGCGGCGCCGACCCGACGGCACCGGTCGTCGCCATCCGCGGCGACATCGATGCGCTGCCGATCCAGGAGGAGAGCGGGCTGCCGTATGCGTCGCGCTCTCCGGGCGTGATGCACGCCTGCGGGCACGACGTGCACGCCACCTGGGCGGTGGGCGCCGCTGCGCTGCTGATGGAGTCGCCCGCCGAGAGCGACGTGGTGGTGCTGCTGCAGCCGGCGGAGGAGAGCGGAGGGGGAGCGGCGCGGATGATCGAGGGCGGTGCGCTGGAAGGGGTGGCGATGATCTTCGGCGGCCACGTGGACCGGCGGTTCGCGGTGGGGCAGGTGGTAGCCGACGCCGGCCCGCTCGCCGCGTCGGCCGACACCTTCGAGGTGGTGGTGACGGGGCGCGGCGCGCACGCCGCGCGGCCGCACGAGTCGCGCGATCCCATCGTCGCCGCCGCGGCCATGGTGGGCGCGCTGCAGCAGGTGGTGTCGCGCGGCGTGGATCCGTCGGACACCGCCGTGCTCACCGTGGCGACGATTCATGCCGGCACGGCGAGCAACGTGATCCCCGAGCGTGCTGTCCTGACCGGGACACTGCGCGCCGTGCGGGCGGCGACGCGCAGGCAGCTTCGAGGGGAGCTGGAGCGAGTCGTGTCGGGAGTGGCCGCAGCGCACGGGGTGTCGGCGGCGGTGACGTACAGCGACGATACGCCGCCCGTGATCAACGATGCGGCCGCGGCGGAGCTGGCGCGCCGGGCGGCGAGCGACCTGCTGGGGGAGGATGCGGTAGTTCCGCTCGGCTTCCTGAACATGGCGAGCGAGGACTTCGCGCATTACCTGGAGCGGATCCCGGGGTGCTTCCTGCGGATCGGGGCGCGAGAGGAAGGGGGGGAGGCGACGCCGGCACACAATCCGCGGTTCGTGCCGGCGGAGGAGGCGATCTTCGTGGGAGCGGCGGTGCTGGCGGAGGCGGCGCGTGTGGCGGCGAGGGAGCTGAGGTCGGGCCGGCGAGCATGATGCAGGAAGCGCCGCTGCAGTTGAATGGGCGGGGTGCAGGGCTTATACTGACGGTCTGGCCGTGGTAGCAGGACAGCCGCGGACGGGACGTAGCGCAGCCCGGTAGCGCACCTGAATGGGGTTCAGGGGGTCGCGGGTTCAAATCCCGCCGTCCCGATCACGCAAGTCGTTGCGTCGTTGACTTATGCAAGCGCGGGCGCCGATTCACTCGGCGCCCGCTTTGCTTTGGGGGTACTTCGGGGTGACGCCGGAACGATTTCGATTGCGGCCCGGAGCGCCTGGCCAAAATCAACGGCCGCGCAGCCGCGACGGGTGGGGAAGCGTTGAGCTTGCCGTCGAGGGTATGACATCCATGGCCACGAGGTCCACACGGCTGCACGGGTCGCTGTTGGGTGAGAAGATGGGCACCGCGTGACGCCGACTCATGGAGGAGCAATGCGCACACGAATCACGCTCGTCGCCGCGGTGGTGGGCCTTGCCGCATGCCATCACTCAGCCGCGCCGGAGGAGAGGACGGCTGAGCCACGCGCGGTCGCAGTCAGCGACAGCGGCCTCCTGCGCCTCTGCGCCTCAGTCCCCGAGACGACGTCTACCGGCAGTGTCGGATGTGTGTTGAAGGACCAATCTCGCCGGCTTCCAGTGAAGAAGGATCCGCCGCGCTGAGCTGCAGCCGTCGGCGCTGTTCCACGATGGATGTCATCGCAGCACCGTCGTCAGCTCTACGAGCTGGCGCCTCGAGCACGTCTCACGGTTCCACCCGCGCCGCTCTCTCGATGTCGAG
Source organism: uncultured Gemmatimonadota bacterium (assembly GCA_946479995.1). The sequence goes on from CAMLIU010000039.1 coordinate 4,067, forward strand.
CAGGACACTGTCGACTCGGGCCTCGAATGCCTTCCGCGCAAGGCTACGCGGCGTGCATGTCTCCCCTTCCCGAATCACGGGAGCTCGGGAGGTGAACCACACCGTGATCGCCCACGGCGCTCCGTCGAAGCACACGACCTCGGATCCGGCCGAAGGCGGCGAGTCCTGCGGTGGATTCTCGATGCCTGCTGCCTCGAGACGCTGGAGCACCTCGCGCCAGTCCGGCGCACCGCGCGGAAATGGCAATTCGCACGACCAGCGAAGTCCGGCGATCCTGCGTGCACGATCCTCGGATGCGCAGCCGTAAGCGGTGCGAAGTACCGCGCGGTTCGCGTCACCGCTCCCCATCCAGGCCCTGCCGGTGACCGTCCCGGACGGCTCATACCGGATCCGCACGAGGAGCGCCATCTCCGACATGCCATACTCCCGCCAGAACTCCACGGCTCTGATGCGCTCCGGTTCGCCGGATTTGCCCTCGGCACGCCCGTGGGCACAACCGACGATTGCCAGGCACACAAGGATGCTGAACCGAGAGCGCAACCGCGCGTGAAGGGCTTGCAGGAGTTGCACGGTACGCGTGCTCGTGCCGTCAATCCTCATGGTTCAGCGCCCGTAGCGGGGTACGTTGGTATCCCTTGCCAGCTTGCCGATTTTTCCCATCATGTAACCCTCGCTGCCTGGGGTCACTGATAATGTATCAGTCGCGGCTCGACCACCATTTGCCATCCCATCAGAGGTGAGGCATGGGCGTCTTCCCACCGCAGCTCCGCCGCTCCGCCGCCGTCCTGGCCGCCTTGATCTTGGTCGCCTCTGCCGCGTGCGGTGGTGATGCCGGCACGAACCCCCGCTCCGACGCCATCGAGGGACCTACTCGCTCAGGACGGTCGGCGGCTCGCCGCTCCCGCTTACCATTCAAACGGGGACGTCGAGCTACACACTCTCCAGCGATGTGCTCACGATCACGCGCGACGGCACGTGGCTGGAAGCCATGACCCAGACCGCCACCGTCGACGGGCAGACGACGACGAGCACGGACACCAATGGCGGGACATGGACGCGCACCGGCAGTTCGGTAAGCTTCCGGTCGAGCATCGACAACACGACGTCGTACACGGGTACATACAACAAGGGCACGCTCACGCTCAACGACATGGGCATCGTCCTGGTATTCGTGCGCTAGTCACGCGGACGTGAATCGCCGCGAGCCGGGCTCCGTGCCCCCGGATGACTGGGACCTCCTTCTCCTACAGCCTCCGCCTCATGCTCTGCGCCTCCAGCGTCGACCCGGCGCGGAGCGGCCTCGGCTCCCCGTACCTGACGAAGCCGGCGCCTTCGTAGAGCCGGACCGCCGCGTCGTTGTTGCAGGTGACATCGAGCTCGAGCTGCCGCGCTCCCATCGCCCGCGACCACGCGCCCGCGGTGTCTACCAGCGCACGGCCGACCCCGCGCCGGCGGTGCTCGGCCGCGACCCACATCTGGTAGAGGTGCGCCGTCTCCCGCGCGTCGTCGTCGAGCCGCACCCACGCCAGCCCGCAGGGCTCGCCCTCGCACTCGGCCAGAAGCGGCAGCTCGCCCGCCGAGTCCACGCCGCGCGCGAGGCGAGTGGACCACTCGTCGTCCGTGAGGGCGGCTTCGAGGTCCAGGACGCTGCCGTAGGCGTCGGGTGAGTCACGCAGCGCGCGAAGGCGCAGCTCGCGGTAGAGGGGCCATTCGTCGGCCAGAAGCGGGCGGACGGTGAGCGAGCGGTCGGGCATGGCGAGAGTATACCACACCGCATGCCCGCTCGTTGCAGCGACTCGCCGTTGACGATCCTTCGCCCGGCGAACCACCTTCGACACATCGTGTCCGAACCCTCATCTTCCGCAGCCGAGGTTGTCGCCGTGACCCTGTTCCCGCGCCGCCGGCGTGTCCTTCCGTGCATGACAGCGGCGCTCGCCGCCTTCACCGCCTGTCACTCCACGCACGTCGCCGCGCCGCAGCCCTCCCTCGCCGCGATCCCCTTTCCCGTCGAGCAGGTCGCATCGCAGGTCGTCGCCCCCGGCGTCGTCCATCGCACGCTGAAGTCGCCCGCGGGTCCGTGGACGATCAACATCCTCTCCGTCGCCCTCGATAGCTGCAACAGGGCGGAAGCGGTGAAGGGAACCGACTCCGCGGCGGGACGGTTCAAGACGACCGCACTCCTTGCCGGCCTCGCCGAGCGCGAGCGCGTCATTGGCGGAGTGAATGCCGACTTCTTCAAGCTGAAGGACGGCACGCCGACGAACCTGCTCGTCGTGAACGGCCGCATGATCACGCCCCCCAACGGCCGTCCGGTGCTCGCCTTCGACTCGGCCGGCGTGCCGCACCTGACGCCGTTCACGCTGCGCGACGGGAAGCTCGCGCCCTTTCATCCGCTCAACGCCGTGGGCGGACGTCCGCTCATCGTCACCGACAGCAGCCTCGACGTCGCCGTGGACACGGCGGGGAAGGGACCGTTCGGCGAGCGTAATCCGCGCACGGCGGCGGGCATCGCGCGCGGCGGGCGTCAGCTCATCCTCGTCGCCGTGGACGGACGCGAGTACCAGAACGCCGGCATGACCCTTCGCGAGCTCGGCAACCTGATGCTCGGCCTCGGCGCGCGCGACGCGATCAACCTCGACGGCGGCGGCTCGACGACGATGGTGTACGCGGATCCCGATTCGGCGGGACGGCTGCGCATCGCGAACCGCCCGTCGGACAAAGGAGGCGAGCGCACGGTGGGGGATGCGCTGGCGGTGGTGCACGCGTGCAGCGAATGAGCGCGCCTGCCGCACTCAGACGAAGGAGTGCTCGTGAGGGGCGGGAGGAGCGCGAAACGACGGCGGGAGGGCGATGTTTTCCCTCCGCTTCCTGCCGTCGGTCGTCGTCGGCATGAAGCTCGGATAGGCTCGCGTGGCGCGAGTCGGCGGTCGGCGCCTCGGCATCTTCGCGCCGGATGATGATCAGCACGCGCTGACCGTCGCGTCCTGGATGGTCTCTTCGAGCAGCGCGAGCTCGGTCCCGTGGTAGTGCGCGGGGAGTCGGTCGTCCGCCGGCGTACGCGTGTGACCCACGAGGGTGAATCCCGCCCGCTCGTACAACGCGACCAGCGCCGCGTTGCTCGCCCAGGTGTCGATGCGGAGCCCTTCGCGGCCGAGCCTGCGGCACTCGGCGCGTGCCCACGCCAGCACTGCGTCGAGGAGGCCACGGCCGGGATACGCCGTCGCCCGGGCGAGGCGGTGCAGGTAGATGTGTGCGCCGCGCTCCATGTCGCCCCAGATGATGGGATCCTCATACGCCACGGTGAACACGCCCGCCAGCGCCTCGCCATCGAGCACGCGGAACAGGTGGCCGGCGTTGATCTCGGCGAGGATCGCGGCGTCGGGGAACTCCAGCCACACCTCGGCGCCCTGCGACCGCTGAATCGCGCGCGCATCGGCATAGGCGGCGCGGATCGCGGGCAGGTGCTTGGCGGTGGCGGGCGCGATGCGCATCGATCGACTGGAGAGAGTGGGCTCGGGCATCAGCGGCGAGTGCGGGACGAGGGGGCAAGATAATCGCGCGGCGCGCAGGACTCGCGATGGCGCTGCGACGACGACGGGCGCGAGTAAACGCGGGATTTCCCTGGAGGAAGGAACAGCGACGACGCGGATAACGGCGGTACCTCGTACCGCCTTCGTGAGTCGAGGTCTGCGTGAACGACTTCTTCCCGTGAGTCTCATAAGATGAAAGAAGTCTCAGCCCATTTCGTGTGCTGGTCGCCGTTTGGGCACGCTATGCGCTGGATCACCGCTGCATGGTCCGCGCATGCAATCGACCTCTGTCAGCCTGCGACGGTTCTTCATAGTTTCGTGGGCAGTCGACCTCGGATCTCGCAGGGGGTCGGACGCATGCAGCCCAGCTTCATCGCGGAGTCTCATGTCCAGGTCGAGCTCGATCTCACTCGCACTCGTCGTCAGCGCCGCTCTGCTCGGATGTGGGGCCGACGACGCCGGCCGTCCGCTCGTTCCGGCGCGGCTGCAGTTCGCTTCCCAGCCCAACGCCACCACGACCTCGCAGCTCCCCCTCGGCGTACTCGTCGTCGAGGTGATGACGGAGGACGGCCGGCTCGTCACCAGCGAACCGGCTAGCGTGACGATCTCCCTCGCCAGCTCCGATACCGCTGCACACCTCGTCGGCACGACGACGGTGCAGGCGGTGCAGGGGATGGCCACCTTCACCGACCTGAGCGTCGCGCGCGCGGGGGGCGACTACAGGCTCGTCGCACGGGTGGCCGGCCTCGACAGCGCGGTGAGTTTTCCCTTCCAGGTCGCCGCCGGCCCGGCAGCGGCGCTCCGCTTCGATCCCGTCGAGCCGGCGCCCGTCACCGCCGGTGCGAACGTCCCACTCGTGGTGCATGCGGTGGACGCCGCGGGCAACCGGACGTTCGCGTCGGGCACGGTGACGCTCGGCTACACGCGCGTCCAGCCCTTCGGCGTGACGACGGCACCCGACGCCATCTTCGGAACCACGACGGCCGCCCTGCAGAACGGCGTCGCCACCTTTGCCGGCATCAGCTTCCAGAAGACCGGCGTCTACGACCTCTCGGCCTCGACGGGGCAGCTGAGCTCCGCCACGAGCGCCGAGCTCAGAGTCCAGAGCGGTGCGATGACGCAGCTCGCGTTCATGGGAGCGCCGGCGAATGGTACGGCGAACGTGGCGCTTCCGAGCTTCTCGGTGCAGCAGCTCGATCAGTACGGGAACGGCTTGAGCATCCCACCCGGACCCTCCTACACCGTCACCCTTTCGCTCGGCGGCAATCCCACCGGCGCGGTCCTCAAGGGAACCACGACGCGGACGGTATCCGGGTCTCTGCCAGCAGTCTTCGACGACATCGTGATCGACCGGCCGGGGAGCGGATACACGCTCGTCGCGACCTCCGGGACGATGACGGTCACCAGTGGGGCATTCGCGGTGCAGTGAGCGGTGGTGGCAGGGCCCGCCGGTACGAAGCACGGGGACACGCATCGTGCTCATACCGGCACGGATGGGACGGTTCAGCTCCGTGCCCGCGGCAGGGCTCCTCTCCTTGCCCGGCTCCGAGCTCTCGTGCAGCTCCGTGTCGAGTCTTCTCACCTCGGCAGGGCTCCTCACGGCGCACGGCTCCATGTCGAATGAGAACGCAGAT
>CAMLIU010000040.1 GCA_946479995.1 uncultured Gemmatimonadota bacterium
TCGAGCATTCTGTCCCGTACCGCCTCGTTCGCGACTGCTTCGACGAGCTCATCGCTCATCGCTGGAGCGAGATCTCCAAGCGGTTCGGCATCAGCCCGGTGGACGTCCAGAAGGCCGCCGACGAGATCGCCAAGCTGGATCCCAAGCCCGGCCTCGTCTACAGCGACGCCAGCGACAACTACATCATCCCGGACCTCATCGTCGACAAGATCGACGGCAAGTACCACGTCTTCCTCAACGACGCCAACCTGCCGCGCCTCAAGCTGAGCAAGGCGTACCAGGAGATCGCGCGCGACAAGAAGAAGTTCGAGGGGGAGAACAAGGAGTTCATCTCCAACAAGCTCAACTCGGCGAACTGGATGATCCAGGCCATCGAGCAGCGTCGCCAGACGATGCTCAAGGTCATGAACTACATCGTCGAGCGGCAGCGCGAGTTCTTCGAGAAGGGCGTGCAGTTCCTCAAGCCGCTCACGCTCCGCGAAGTCGCGGAAGTCATCAACATGCACGAGAGCACGGTGAGCCGGGTGACGAACGAGAAGTTCGTCCAGACGCCGCGTGGCGTGCTCCCGCTCAAGTTCTTCTTCTCATCCGGCCTCTCCACCACGGCTGGCGAGGACGTCTCGGCGCGCGGCATCAAGGCGCAGATCCAGAAGCTCGTCGCCGACGAGGATCCGAAGCATCCGCTCACCGACCAGGCCATCGTCAACATCCTGAAGGAGAGCGGCGTCCAGATCGCGCGCCGCACGGTGGCGAAGTACCGCGACCAGCTGGGCGTGCTGTCGGCACGCATGCGCAAGCGGGTATGACGACCGAGCGCCGCGAATCACTCGTGGCGTACGCCCCCCTCGCCGAGCCGCGGCGTGCCGAGGTATCGGTGCTGGTTCCGGCGAAGGACGAGGCCGAGAACCTGCCGCTGTTCATGCAGCTCGCGGCAGAGGCATTCGCCACGCACCCCGGAACCGCGTACGAAGTCGTCGTCGTGGACGACGGGTCCACCGACGATACCTGGGACGTTCTCGAGCGGCTGACCGGGCAGTATCCCTTCCTTCGCATCGTGCGGCACCGCGCCCGGCGCGGGATCGCCGACGCACTTCGCACCGGGTACCTCAACTCGACAGGGTCGGTGCTGGTGTTCTATCCCGCCGACCTGCAGTTCAAGCCGGAGGATATCCCGAAGCTCGTGGCGCCGATCCTCGCCGATCAGGCGGACATGGTCACCGGATTCAAGGAAGGGAAGTACGAGAAGGCGTTCGTCTCCGGCATTTACAACCGACTGAGCCGCACCCTCTTCCATGTGCCGGTGAAGGACCTCAACTCGGTGAAGGCCTACCGCCGCGAGATCATGGACGCGCTGCCGGTCCGCCCCGACTGGCATCGGTACATGATCGTCATCGCCGCGGCGGAGGGATACACGGTCACGGAGATTCCCGTCCCGCTCTATCCCCGTCATGCGGGCAGGTCGAAGTTCGGGCTGTCGCGCATCCCGGTGGGCGTGCTCGACATGCTCTCGGTCTGGTTCGAGCTTCGCTTCGGCAAGAAGCCGCTCCTCCTGTTCGGCATGCTCGGCGCGGCGCTCTTCGCACTCGGGCTCGTTGCCGGCATCGTCGCGCTCGTCGTGCTGCTCGTCGCCGGCGAGGGGGTGCGCTCCGTCTGGACCCTCATCCAGACCTGCCTGATCCTCGGCAGCGTGCTGTTCGCCACCGGCCTGCTCGGCGAACAGATCGCCGGCCAGCGTGCCGAGCTCCGCGAGCTGCGGCGTCAACTCGACGAGGTGCGGTCCGCCGAACGCTCCGACGCGTAGCTCTACCACATGCGCGTCCTCTTCCTGACCCACTCGTTCCCGCGTCGTGACGGGGACGCCGCCGGCGCATTCGTGCTGCGCCTGGCCACTGCGCTCGCCCGCGAGGATGTCGCGGTGAAGGTGCTGGCACCCGCCACCGCTGCCGCGCCGCTCGACGACCTGCTGGGTGGCATTCCCGTCCACCGCTTCCGCTACGCGCCACAGGCCCTCGAGACCCTCGCCTACGAGGGCAACATGGCGACGCAGGTGAAGGGATCGTGGACCGCGAAGCTGGCCCTCGCCGGACTCCTCGGCGCCGAGCTCCGTGCTGCCCTGGCCGAACTGCGCCGCGCGCGGTACGACGTCGTCCACGCACATTGGTGGTTCCCCAGCGGAGTGGCCGCTGCAGCTGCGGCACGCTGGGCCGGCCTGCCACTCGTCGTCACGATGCACGGATCGGACGTCAGGCTTGGCCGCCTCATCGCGCCCGCGCGGCCAGTCATGCGCCAGGTGCTGCGCCGGTCGGCGCGCGCGACGGCGGTGTCGCGATGGCTTGCCGAGGAAGCGCAGCAGGTCGCTGGCGGTGAGATGCCAGCGGTGGCGCCGATGCCGGTGGCCACCGATCTCTACGTCGCGGACCGCGCTGTGCCGCGGAGCGATGCCCTGTTGTTCGTGGGGCGTCTCACCCGTCAGAAGGGGGTGGATCTCCTCCTTCGCGCCCTCGCCGAGCTCCCGGCCCGCATCACTCTCGACGTCGTCGGCGACGGCGAGGAGCGCGCCTCGCTGGCGGCGCTCGCCTCGGCGCTCGGCGTCGAGGGCAGGGTTCGCTGGCATGGTGCACTACCCGCGGCGGCACTCGTTCCGTTCTACCAGCGCGCCTCGGCGCTCGTGGTGCCGTCCGCCGAAGAGGGCCTCGGCCTCGTGGCCGTCGAGGCGCTGCTGTGCGAATCGCCGGTCATCGCCTTCGCCTCGGGCGGCGTGGTGGACGTGATCCGGAACGGCGAGTCCGGCATCCTCGTGCCGGAGCGGACTCCCCAGGCGCTCGCGCGCGCCGTCGTGGGAGTACTGGAAGCTCCGGATCACGGTGCGTCACTCGGCCGGCGCGGCGCTCTCCTCACGCGCGAGTCTTTCGCCCCAGACCATGTCGCACGCCGCTATGCCGACATTTACCGCGAGGCCATCGCCCGTGCCGCGCATTAGCCGCAAGGCGCTCCGCGTCGTGAGCTGGGTCCTCGCCGCGGTGGTGGTGGTCGTCGTCGGCCGCAACCTCGCGCACGGCCTCGTCGAGCTGCGCAAGCACCCGCTTCCGCGTCCGCCGAGGTGGGAGCTCATTCTCCTCTCCGGCGCGGTCTTCCTGAGCGGCCACGCCGTACTCGTCCAGACCTGGCGGAGCATGCTGGCCTGCTGGGATGCGAGGCTGCCATTCTGGAGCGCGGCGAGGATCTGGAGCGTGTCCAACCTCGCGCGCTACCTGCCGGGGAAGATCTGGAACATCGGCGCCATGGGGGCGATGTCGCGGAACGTCGGCATCTCGCCAGTCGCCGCCTCCGGCTCGGCGATCCTCAGCACGCTGGTGAACCTTCTCGCCGGATTCGTCGTCGCGGTGGTGTCGGGCCGCACGCTGCTCGAGCGGTCGTCGCAGGGGCGCGGTGCCGTTGCCATCCTCATCGTGGCGATCGCGTCGGTGATGCTGCTGATTGCACCCTGGATCATGCCGCGCATCGCGCCGCTGATCGCGCGCCTCGCCGGCCGTCCGGTGGAGGCAACGCTGCCGGCACGCGCCGTCGTCTATGCAATGGTCGGCAACGTCGCCGCCTGGCTGCTCTACGGCGCCGCGTTCCAGCTTTTCGTGTTCGGCCTGCTCGGCACGGCGTCTGGCGGCTACGCCGAGTATCTCGCAGCTTATACCATCTCCTACATCGTCGGTTATCTTGCGCTCTTCGCCCCGGCCGGAATCGGAGCGCGGGAACTTGCCATGGTAACCGTTCTTACCTCTGCCGCATTGACCCCTGCTCCAGAAGCCGCGTTGGTCGTGCTCACCTCCCGCGTCTGGCTGACGCTCCTGGAAGTCGTTCCCGGTTTCACCTTCTGGACGCACGCGGCAGTGAACCGTCGCCCACCGACTCGCGATCCTTCGGATGTCCCGACCTGACAGAACGTCCGCGGCGCCCACCCCCTTGGCGCCGCGCTTCGCAGCAGGATGGGCGGCCCTCGCCTACGCCATCGCCACGCTCCTGCTGGCGTGGCCGGCGCTCCTCGGCAAGTTCCTCGTCAATCCGCACAGCGACCAGTACATCGCCGGCTACGCATTTCGCGACTTCGCCGCACAGTCGCTGCGTGCGGGGCAGGGCATCCCGCAGTGGAATCCCTACCTCTTCGGTGGCCTCCCGTACGTGGCCGCCATGCACGGCGACATCTTCTATCCGACGGCGCTGCTCCGGGTGATCCTGCCCACCGACGTCGCCATGACGTGGGGCTTCGTCATCCACACCTTTCTCGCCGGGTACTTCACCTACGCCTTCCTGCGCGCGTGGGGACTGGGTTTCTTCCCGTCGCTCGTCGGCGGGATGGCATACCTGCTGGGCGGACCGATCGCGTCGTATGCGTCACCGGGCCACGACGGCAAGCTGTTCGTCAGTGCGCTGCTGCCGCTCGCCCTGTGGCTTCTCGTGCGCGGCATCCGCGATGGGCGCCTGTGGACGTGGGGCGCGTTCGCCATCACGATCGGGCTCGCCGTCCTCAGCCCGCACCCGCAGCTGCTCCAGTACCTTCTGCTGACTTCGGGCGCCTTCGCGCTCTTCCTCGCGCTCGGACCCGACGCCAGCGGCGTTCCGCTCGACCGCCGAACCGCTGTCCGTCGCCTCGCCTTTGCCCTGGGCGCGGTGGTCGTCGGGCTGGCCATCGGCGCCATCCAGTACGCGCCTGTGCGCGAGTACGTGGCGTACTCGCCGCGCGCCGGCGGACGCGACTACGCCTACGCCACGAGCTATTCCTTTCCGTTGATCGAACTGTTCAACATGTACCTGCCGCAGTTCACCGGCATCCTCGACCGGTACTGGGGCCCGAACGGCATTCACCTCCATAGCGAGTACCTCGGGGTCTCGGTACTGCTCCTCGCATCTGCGGCGTTCGGCGGCGACGCCCGTCGCCGGTTCCGGAGATTCTGGATCGGCGTGGCGGCCATTTCCTTCCTCTGGATGCTGGGCGGCAGCACACCGTTCTTCCATCTCGTGTATGCCCTGGTGCCGGGCACCAAGTTCTTCCGCGCGCCGAGCACCATCATCTACGTGTTCGCGTTCGCGGTGAGCGTGTTCGCCGCACTCGGCACGGAACGGCTGCTGGAAGGAGCGCTCTCGAAGCGCTTCCTGCTTGGCTGGCTCGGAGCGTCGGCGGCGATCGCCGTGCTCGCGTCCGTCGGTGTCGTGGGCGCGATGGCGGAGGCGGGGGCTCGATCAGCAGGCGTGTCCATCGCCCTTCGTCAGGGGATCGATCCGCAGTACGCGCCGCAGGCGGCCGAGCAGTGGGCCTCGCGTGCCAATGCCAATGCGGCTGAGGTCATCCTCGGTGCGTGGCGCAGCTTCCTGTTCGTGGCGCTCACTGTGGGAGCGCTGTTCTGGTATGTCCGCACGCGGGCCAGCGTCGCACTGATTGGTGCGCTACTCGCGGCGATCGTCGCCCTGGATCTGTGGAGCATCGAACGCCAATACTGGATGTTCTCGCCCCCCGCGAGCGTGCTGTTCGCATCAGACCCCGCGCTCGAGATGCTGAAGGCGGAACCACAGCCCGGACGCGTCGTCGTCCTCGCACAGGGTGACTCGGGAATCGCCGCCGCCGACCCGTATTTCGGAGGTGATGGACAGGGGCGGGGAACCGGCCTCATGGTCCACCGCATCCGATCCGTCACCGGCTATCACGGTAACGAGATCGGCCGCTATCAGGCGCTGATGGACATGCGCCTGCCCAACGGGGCGCCGGCCCTGATCAGTCCGACCTTCTGGCGCCACGAGAACGCGCGCTACCTTTACACGAACGTCCCGATCGCCGATCCTTCGCTCAAGCTGATGACGGGGCCCGTCCGCAACTCGGCGGGATCCACGGTCTACCTGTACCGACTGCCGGGCGAGAATCCGTATGCCTGGCTGGCGCCGGCGATCGCGAAGGCGCCCGACAGTGACGCGGAGGCTGCGGTGCTCGACCCGCGGTTCGACCCGGCGCGGATCGCCGTGTTCGACACCTCGGCGAACGTCCAGCCCAATGCCGGCGGGACTCCTCCCGAACCGCTGCCGATCACGACATCGACGACGAACCTGGTGCCGGGGAAGGCCGACATCGCCCTCAGCGCACCGGCGCCAGCGGGCTCGGCGCTCATCGTGTCCGAGAACTACTTCCCTGGCTGGAACGCCACGGCGGACGGCCAGGAGGTGCCGGCGTATCGGGCCGACTACAACCTCATCGGCATTCCCCTGCCGGCAGGGGCGAAGTCCGTGGCGCTACGCTACCACGATCCGGCAGTGACGACTGGACGTGTCATCACCATCGTTGCGCTTGTCGCCGCCCTCCTGGCGCTCGGCGCGGGAGTCGTCGCCCAGCGGAGACCGATCGTTGCCTGAGCGGGCTCTCGTCATCGTCCCGACGTACAACGAGCGGGAGAACATCCGTCGGCTGATCGACAGCGTGCTCGCCCAGGACGCACGCATCGACATGCTGATCGTGGACGACGGCTCTCCCGACGGGACCGGCGCCATCGTCCAGGAGATCCAGGCCGCGAATTCCCGGGTTCACCTGCTGGAGCGACCGCGGAAGATGGGGCTGGGGACCGCCTACGTCGCGGGGTTCCGCTGGGCGCTCGCGCGCGACTACGCCTACGTCCTCGAGATGGACGCCGACTTCTCGCACGACCCCGCGCACCTCCCGCAGTTTCTCGCCGCCATCGAGAATGCCGACCTCGTGCTGGGGTCGCGGTACCAGGAAGGGCGGGTCACCGTGGTGAACTGGCCCATCAACCGGCTGATCCTGAGCTACCTGGCCAACATGTACGCTCGGGCCATAACTGGCCTCCACGTGTGGGATGCAACCGGTGGCTTCAAGTGCTTTCGCAGGTCCGTGCTGGAAGCCATCGACCTCGATCACGTCCGGTCGAACGGCTACGCGTTCCAGATAGAAATGACGTTCAGGGCGGTGAGAAAGCACTTCAGGATCACCGAGATTCCGATCGTCTTCGTGGACCGCACCGAAGGCACGAGCAAGATGTCGCCGCACATCGTGCGCGAGGCGGTGTGGATGGTCTGGCGCCTGCGCTGGTGGGCGTTGCGAGGCGTGATCTGACGCCCGTTCGAGGGAGGTAAGGATGCTGCCGTCGGGTCGGACCTTCTACAAGATGAGCGGCTCGGGAAACGACTTCATCATGGTCAACGCCATGACGGAGCCGGCGGGCGAGCTCGCAGAAGCGACCCGGATCCAGGCTCTATGTGCGCGCGGGACAGGGGTGGGGGCGGACGGTATCGTCTTTCTGGGCCCATCGAGCTCGGCTGACTTCCAGATGACCTACCTCAACAGCGACGGCTCCCGCGCCGACCTCTGCGGGAACGCGTCGCTCTGCTCGGCGCGGCTGGCGAGCGAGCTCGGCATCGTCAACCGGACCGACTTCCGGATCGAGACGGACGCCGGGATCCTGGCGGCCCGACTGCGAAACGGAGCCCCGGAAGTGGAGCTCCCGCCCGTCTGGGAGGTACGCCCGAAGCTGCCATTTCGGCTGGTCGATGGTGAGTCTTGGATCGGTTTCGCGCTTGCGGGGGTGCCGCATCTGGGGGTGCGTTGCGAGTCCGTCGAGGCGGTCGACGTGGTCGGTCGAGGGCGTCCGCTGCGCCACGATCCGTCGCTGGCGCGGGGCGCGAACGTGAACTTCCTGGCACCGGACGGCTCGGGTGGATGGCTGATCCGGACGTACGAGCGCGGCGTGGAGGGCGAGACGCTGGCGTGCGGGACGGGGGCCGTGGCGTCGGCCATCCTTCTCGTCGAGGCCGGTGAGGCGGAGAGCCCGGTCCGCCTCCGCACCCGCTCCGGGAGGACGCTGACCGTGCGCCTCCGGAGGAGCGAGCGAGGGTGGGAGCCGTCGCTCTCGGGGGAGGCCAGGATCGTGTTCGAGGGCCGGCTCGGCGAGTCCTGAGAGCCTTCCAGCAGACCCGTTTTCGCGGAGCCGAAGGACTTCCGCCAAACCGAACCCGACAGCGATTGCGACAGTAGACGTCGGCGGCGATTCGTCGCACGGTGATGAGGATCGCTCAACGAAGCAGACCGACAAATCACTCGAGCTCGCGAGCGCAAGGTGCAGAGCTTCCGTGGCTTGGGGAGATTCAGGGCCAGAGCGGGGACTGGTTCTCCACATTTCTCCACCGGCCTTGGTTTACATAATACATCTTATACGTATCTAGTCTGTTGAGCTTGTTGGCGGACTGATGCGGTGGTGTCGGCTTTCACCGCGCCCCCTCGCTTCGCTCCGCTCGTTGCGCCCTTCCAGGTTGCACGCCGGCCTATTCCGCCATCCTGGCTTTCCGCACGCGGAATACGCGGCGGGCCGGGCAGCGAGGAATTCTCGCCGCCCGGCCCGCTCGTCAACTACTTCGGAAGCTCCTTGGCGCCCCCGCGTTACTAGAACCTCGTGCCGGTCTCCGCTAGCGCGGCCGGGTGGACGTCATCCCTGGGCCGGCTGTGCGGCCATTGCTCCCAGCCGGACCCGGGCTTCCGCCGCCGCTGACGGGTTGTCGGTCTGCTTGCTGAGCGCCTCCCAGATCTTCCTCGCCTCGGCGTTCTTGTTCGCCATCATGTAGGCGTTGCCGGCGCGCGCCAGGTAGAACGCCTTCTCGCTGGCCAGCTGGCTCGTCGCCGCCGCCGCCTCGTATTCTGCTGCCGCTTCGGCAGGCTTGTCGAGCTGTGAATACGCGTCTGCCAGCAGGCCCTTGGCCGCTGCCGCGTTCGGTCCGTCGAGGCGGCCGGCCAGCCCTTTCAGGTAGTCCGCCGCCGCCTGATAATCTCCCTTCTGAAGCTTCAGCTGGCCAAGGAGGAGCCCCGCCTCAGCTCCTGCCGTGGTGCCTGCGTACCGGTCAGCCACCTTCTGGAGGTCCGACTCGGCGAGCGGGACGTTGCCGGATGCCACCGACTGCTTCGCCTGCAGGAGCTGCCGGTCGGCATTCTCGAGCTTGATCGCCTTCGCCCGCATCGAGTACCAGGTACCGGCAGCGGCCACGAGGACGATCACGGCGCCAATCCCTACCCAGCGCGAGTTCACGTGGAACCAGTCCATGAAGCCTTCGACCTTGGGCTCAGCGCGGGTACTCTTGTCGGTTATGGGATGCGTCATGACGTCTGAAGTGGTTGGATGGGCCGCACGGCGCGGCATGCCCCTGGGGTGATTCGAACACCCGGCCAACGGTTTAGGAAACCGCT
>CAMLIU010000041.1 GCA_946479995.1 uncultured Gemmatimonadota bacterium
GAGCGCCTTGCCGCAGGCGGAACCGGCGCCGTGACCGGGCCAGACCTGCAGGTGGTCGGGGAGCGCGCGGAACCTCTCCAGCGAGCGGAACAGGGCATGCGCGCCCGCTTCCATCGTGCCCTTGATGCCGGCCGCCCGCTCCAGCAAGTCGGGACGACCGACGTCGCCCACGAACACGAAGTCGCCGGTGAGGATTCCCCACGGACCTGCTCCAGCCGTGGTGTCGGTCACGAGGAAGCTGATGTGCTCCGGGGTGTGCCCCGGGGTGTGCAGCACGTCGTGCCGGATGTTGCCCACCATGAAGTGATCGCCGTCCTTCAGCAGGCGCGCACCGTCCTCGGCGGCGTACGCGTACTTCCAGTCTGCTCCGCCTTCGTCGGAGAGGAGGAGCTGCGCGCCGGTATGGCGCGCCAGCTCGCGCGCGCCACTCACGAAGTCGGCGTGAATGTGCGTCTCGCTGACGTGCGTGATGCGCAGGTCCTGCTCCTCGGCAGCGGCGAGGTACTGGCCGATGTCGCGGTTGGGATCGACGACGACCGCCTCACCCGTGCGCTGGCAGCCGATCAGGTAGCTCGCCTGGGCGAGCGGCGTGTCGTAGAAGCGCTGGAAGTACATGCGTGTGTCTCGGTGGGGAAAGTCGGTCGGACGTACGGGACGTCGTGAACACGTCGCGATTGCGGAACAGCACGAAGCCGCCCATCACGAGCAGGAACACGCCGAAGGCGCGCTTGAGGGCGGCCTGTGGAACATGTGCGGCAAGCACGGTACCGGCGAGCGCCCCCGCCACGGCGGCGGCGGTGAATCCGGTGAGGAAGCTCCAGTCCAGCTCAACCGTTCCAAGGTAGCCGGCAAACCCCGAGGCGGAATTCATCGCGATCACCAGCAGTGAAGTGCCCACCGCCTCGCGCATCGGCACGCGCCCCAGGAGCACGAGCGCCGGGACGACGAGGAATCCACCCCCGATGCCCACGAGTCCGGTGAGCACGCCCACCCCGAGCGCGACGGGAACGATCAGCCCGAGCCGCGGCGCCGTCGACGTCACCTCCCCGGGCTCCGGCGTCCCGCGCGCTCGGCCACGCAGCATCGAGCCCGCAGCGGCCAGCATGACGACGGCGAGAATCACCAGCTGCACGGCGCCACTCAGGAACACGGCCAGCTTCGCGCCGGCGAAGGCGCCCCCCATGGCGAGGACCCCGAACAGGAGCGCCGTGGCCACGCGCACGTTGCCGAGCCGCCAGTGCACTGCCGCCCCGATGAGGCTCGTGATCCCGACCACGGGAAGGCTCATCGCGATCGCCGGCTTGGCGGCGAATCCCAGCACGTAGACGAGCACCGGCACGGTGAGGATCGAACCGCCGCCGCCCAGGAGGCCGAGTGAGAGGCCGATCAGCAGCGCGAGGGCGAGACCGACGGCGAGCATGACGGTCAGGCTCAGGCGCCGCAGCTGGCGCCCGCCGCACCATTGGCGCTGCCGGCGGCGGCGCGTCCGAGCACGGGAGCGGTACCGGCGGTGAGCGCGCGCACCATCGCCGACACGTCGCAGCTCGCCGGCCGGTTGTGGGGAAGCCTGGCCAGCAGCATGCCGAGCATGCAGGTGTCGGTGACGCCGGCGAACACGAGTCCCGAGCCGATGAACGCCGGGACGATGGCGAAGAGCGGGTCGAGGAAGAGGGCGAGAAAGCCTCCAATGGCCGCGAGCCCGCCGGCCGCGATGCGCACCTGGCGCTCGAGCGACATGCGCGGGGCACCGCGCCGCACCGGCAGGCCGGCAGCGGTCCACGCCGCCATGCCGCCGTCCAGCAGGTACAGGTTCGTCATCCCCGCCGCGCGCAGCGCCTCCTCCGCCTTTCGGGCGCGCTGGCCGGAGCGGCAGACGAGGATCACCGGGTCGGCGACGCGCGCGCGGATCTCGGCGCCGTGCTCGTCGAGGGTGTCGAGCGGCACGTTGTACGCGCCGGCGATGTGCTCGGCCTCGAACTCGCCGGGCGTGCGGACGTCGAGGAGCCGGACCTCGGGGCGCTCCGCGCGCAGGCGGAGGAGGTCGTCATGAGCGAGGACGGGGGAGGCAGTGACGGTCATGATCGGCAGGCGGGGGTCAGTTATTCTACTGGTTGGTTGTTTAGTAGAATATCCGACCGGCGCCTCCCTGTCAACCGCCGCGCGAGAGACGAAGGCCGCATACGAAATTGTGCTGCAATCGTTGTGGATCCGGTCGTCCGTCCACGTTTCAGTGACTCCCGTCCGCCGTCATCCGCCGTCCTCCACCGTGCACAGCGTGTGCAGCCCCGGTTCGCTCATGGCGAGCGATCGCTGGTACGCGCACCACCCGCGCTCATGGCGGGGACGTCAGTCACGTCCTAGATTCGCCACGCCACTCCACCCCACGTGCTGTCGGAGACCCCATGCTCCAGGAAGGCACTCGCGTCGGGCCATACGAGGTTCGCGCTCTGCTCGGCCAAGGTGGCATGGGAGAGGTGTATCGCGCGTACGACGCCCGCCTCGGCCGGGAGCTCGCCCTCAAGCTGCTGCCGTCGCACGTGGACGCGGAGGACGGCGCGGTCGAGCGCTTCGTGCGCGAGGCGCGGGCCGCATCGGCGCTGAACCACCCGAACGTCATCACGATCTACGAGATCGGTGAGGCCGATGCCGGGCGCTTCATCGCCATGGAGCTCGTCGATGGGTCGACGCTTCGCGCGCTTGGCGATCGCGCGCCGACCGACCAGCTCATGCGCATCGGGGCGCAGGTCGCCCGCGCACTCGCCGTTGCCCATGCCTCCGGGATCGTCCATCGCGACATCAAGCCGGAGAACGTCCTCGTCCGCCCGGACGGCTTCGTCAAGGTGCTCGACTTCGGCATCGCACGCCTCGTCGCATCCCCGGACGCGCGCACCACGCTGGCCGGCGAGCCGCTGACGCAGCTCGGGCTCGCGCTGGGGACGCTGCGCTACATGTCGCCCGAGCAGGCGTGCGCCGAGTCGGTGACCGGGGCGACCGACATCTTCTCGCTCGGGCTCGTGCTCCACGAGCTGGCAACCGGCCAGCACCCCTTCGCGGCTGCCGGTGCTTCTTCCGACGTCGCGCTCCTGAGCGCGATCCTGTCCATGCAGCCGCCCGCCGTGTCGTCGCTGAACCCCGCGCTTCCGGCCGACTTCGATGCGCTGGTTGCGCGCATGCTCGACAAGGACCCGCTGCGTCGCCCGTCCGCCGCCGAGGTGGAGCGCGCGTTGAACGATCTCGCCGCGCAGGCGGGGAGCGCCTCGTCTCCCCCCACGCCGGCGCCGCGTGCGGTTCGTCGGAGCGCGGTGGGTCGAGACACCGAGTGGCGTGCGCTGCAGGAGATGCTGCGCGACGCCGTTTCGGGATGCGGGATGGTGGCGAGCGTGGCCGGAGAGCCGGGCATCGGCAAGTCGACGCTCGTCGAGGAATTCCTGCGGGATGTGATGGCGGCCACCCAGCCCTGCCTCGTCGCCCGTGGACAATGCTCCGAGCGCCTCGCCGGCTCCGAAGCGTACCTGCCGATCCTCGAGGCACTCGACAGCCTGATCCGGGGGCCGAGTGCCACGCGCGTCGTGCCGCTCATGAAGCGGCTCGCGCCGACGTGGTACCTGCAGATCACCCCGGCCGCAACGGACGATTCGGCGGAGGGGCGCGCGCTGACCAGCGTTCAGGCGAGCTCGCAGGAGCGCATGAAGCGTGAGCTGGCGGCGTTTCTCGAGGCGCTGTCATCGGCCACGCCTGTCGTCCTCTTTCTCGACGACCTGCATTGGGCGGACCTGTCCACGGTGGACATGCTGGCGTACCTCGGCAGCCGGCTCCACACGATGCGCCTGTTGGTCCTCGTGACGGTGCGACCGGCGGAGCTGCTGCTCGGCAGGCACCCATTCGCCCAGCTCAAGCTCGACCTGCAGTCGCGCGGGGTGTGTCGGGAGCTCGCCCTCGGCTTCCTGGATATCGGGGCCGTGAACCAGTACCTGCAGCTCGAGTTTCCCGGCCACGACTTCCCGTCGACCTTCGCGCCGCTGATTCACCAGAGGACAGAAGGCAGCCCGCTCTTCATGGCGGACCTGCTGCGCTACCTGCGCGCGCGCGGCGTGATCGCGAACGGCGCGTCGGGCTGGACGCTGGCGCAGTCGGTGCCGGCGATCAAGCACGAGCTCCCCGAGTCGACGCGCAGCATGATCCAGCGCAAGCTCGAGCAGCTCAACGACGCCGATCGCCACCTGCTCGCCGCCGCGAGCGTGCAGGGCTACGAGTTCGACTCGACGATCATCGCCGGCCTGATGGGGGTGGACCCGGCTGACGTGGAAGAACGACTCGAGCGCCTGGAGCACGTCCATGCGCTCGTGCGCCGCGCGCGCGAGCATGAGCTGCCGGACGGCGCGCTGAACGTCCGCTATCGGTTCGTGCATGTGCTCTACCAGAACGTGCTGTACGCCGCGCTCACGCCGACGCGGCGCGTGTCACTGAGCGCGCGCGCGGCGCAGCTGCTCCTCCAGCACCACGGCACGCGCAGCGCGGAGATCGCCACCGAGCTGGCCGCGCTCTTCGAGGCGGCGCGCGATCCACGCCAGGCGGTGGAGCAACTGGTCATCGCAGCGCAGAACGCGGCGCGTGTCTTCGCCAACCAGGAGGCCGTCGCCCTCTGCCGCCGCGCGCTGATGCTCCTCGCGGATCTGCCGGAATCCACGGAGCGCGCCGAACGCGAGCTGCTCCTTCAGAGCCTGTACTCCAATGCGCTCGGCGCCACGCACGGCCTCGCCTTTCCCGATGTCGGCGTTGCCGCGGCGCGCGCGTACGCCTTGTGGAAGGAGCTCGGAGCACGACCCGAGCGCTTTCCGGTGCTCGCCGGCATGTGGGCCTATCACATCGTCGCCGGCAAGCTGGACGTCGCCCTCTCGATCGGGGAGGAGCTGCTGCAGATGGCCATCGACACCGCCGCGCGACCCATGCTCGTCGCGGCGCACAACGCGCTCGCCCTGACGCTGCACCACCTCGGCGATCACGTGAGCGCGCTGGCCCACTTCGACCGCGGGCTCGAAGCGTACAGCCTCGACCTCAGCCCGCAGTTCCTCTCGGTGCTGATCGAGCCGGGCGTCAGCCTCACCGCAGAATCTGCGCGCGTGCTGTGGGTTCTCGGTTATCCCGATCGCGCTCTGCAGCGGGCAGGACAGGCGCTCGTGCTCGCGGAAGCGGTGCCCCACCCGGAAGCGCATGGCTTCGCCCGGCTCTTCGCGGGATTCGTCCACCAGCTCCTCGGTGATGTTGACGCCACCTTCCGGCACGCCGAGACCGTCCTCGCCCTGGCACGTGAGCGTGACATCGCCACGACGCTCGCCTGGGGGATGGTCCTCCATGGCTGGGCGCTCGCCCGGCAGGGACGCGTGGACGAAGGGCTCTCCGAGATCCAGGCATGCCTCGCTGGACAGCTCGCCGCCGGGTCTCTCATTGCACGCCCGCAGTTCCTCGCCATCCTCGCCGACAGCTGCCTCCACGCCGGCCGATTCCACGACGTTCTCGACGCGGTCACGGAAGGACTCGCGTGCTCGGCGTCCACGGCGGACCATTACTGGGACTCGGAGCTCGAGCGCCTTCGTGGCGAGGCGCTGATCCGCCTGGGTGGCGACGCTGCCATCATCGCGGCCTGCTTCGAGCGTGCCATGGCGGATGCACGATCACGCAGCGCGCGATCACTCGAGCTGCGCGCGGCAACGAGCGCGGCGCGATTCCACGTTGCTCAGGGGAAGCCCGGCGCGGCGGGGGAGACGTTGTCCGGCGTCTACAGCTGGTTCACCGAAGGGTTCGACACTCCAGAGCTCGTCGCCGCGCGCACGCTGCTTCGGTCGCTCGGCTGAGGACGGTGATCCATCACCGGTTCCGCCTGGGCCTGCCTCACGTGTCCCGTTTTTTGCATGGTGTATCCATATATCTCGGGCTCTGGCAGGCGGCCTGTACGGCGACGTCCCTGCGGCCCGATGAACGCACCCATTGAACGGAGGACTTCATTTATGAGCGACAACACGACCTGGAAGGCCCATACCGAGCACGGCGAGCTCAGCTCGTCCGACCGGGACAAGCTCCCCGAAAGCGCCTACGCCTTCCCGAAGCAGCGCAAGGAGCCACTCACCGATGCCAGCCACGTCAGGTCCGCCCTCGCCCGGTTCGACCAGGTGGAAGGCGTCTCCGATTCCGACCGCGACCTCGCCTTCCACAACATCAAGAAGGCGGCGAAGCATTACGGGGTGGACGTGAAGGAGTCGGACTGGCACCAGCTCGGGAAGCATCCGCACACGAGCAACTCGGCGCAGTGATGCCGGGCGGCGCGCGCCGCGCGTGCCGCAGCTTGTTCGGGTTCAGCATCCGGTAGAACGCCACCATCCCGTCCTCGCTGAACTCGATGGCCGTCGTGCACACGAGCTGATCGCCGTAACTGGTCGCGACGGCCGGCTCGCCGTTGAGCCAGGTCAGCTCGTGCCGCGCGAACGGCCACTTGCGCTCCATGCCGAGGAGGAGCCGCGTGATCCGGTCCGCACCCACGATCACGCGGCGCGATGCGGTGACGATCCCCCCGCCATCCGACGTCCACGTCGCATTCGGCGCGACGAGGGAGAGCAGCGTGTCGCGGTCGCCGCTGCGCAGCGCGCCGAGGAAGCGCTCGGTGAGCGCCTCCTTCTCCTGCGCGGACATCGCGACCTGGCGACGCTCGTCGCGCAGCCGCTCGCGCGCGCGATGGATCAGCTGCCGGCACGCCGCCTCGCTCCGGTCCAGCACCTTCGCGATCTCGTCGTAGCCGGCGTCCAGCACCTCGCGCAGCAGGAACGCCGCGCGCTCGTCCGGGCCGAGCCGCTCGAGGAGCACGAGGAACGCCATGGACAGGTCCGACGACAGCTCCGCCTGCCGGTCAGGCGCCGACGGCGCGTCGGTGGCGATCGGCTCCGGGAGCCAGGTGCCCACGTACTGCTCCCGCTCCCAGCTCGCGCTCCGCAGCCGGTCGATGGACAGCCGCGTGATGACGGCGACCAGCCACCCCTCCGGTGCGCGGATCTCCAGCGCGCTCGCCTGGTGCCAGCGGAGATACGCTTCCTGCGTCAGCTCCTGGGCGTCGTCCACCGAGCCCAGCATGCGGTAGGCGATGCCGAACAGGCGCGGACGGTATTGTTCGAAGAGGGCGGTACGGTCCAGTGCCGCCCCGTCCGCCGGATGCGTGGCCATGCTCATGCCATCAGGGACGGACGAACTGCCTGCCTGTGACAGCCACCCATCCGGGGAGCTGTCACAACGCGCGCGCCGTTCCGTCTGGGTTGATGAACGTCCCGCATCCATCAACGATAACGAAGGAGTGAACGACAATGCCGGCGAGAATGAACGCGATGGCGGTGGCGCCCCAGGCCTACCACGCGATGTACGGGCTGGAGTCGTACATCCGCCAGTCCGGGCTGGAGCACGGGCTCATCCACCTGGTCAAGCTGCGCGTGTCGTACATGAACGGCTGCGCATACTGCGTGGACATGCACAGCAAGGACGCCCGCGCCCTCGGCGAGACGGAGCAGCGCATCTACTCCGTGCCGGTATGGCGCGAGACGCCCTTCTACACGCCGCGTGAGCGCGCCGCCTTCGCGTGGGCCGAGGTCGTGACCGCACTCGGGCCGCACGGGATCACCGACGCGGATTACGAGGCGGTGCGCAAGGAGTTCGACGAAGCGGAGCTGGTGCAGCTGACGATGGTCATCGTGACGATCAACGGCTGGAACCGCCTGAGCATCGCCCTCGGCACGGAGGTCGGAAGCTACCAGCCGAAGGCGATGCAGGGGGCGTGAAGTCAGGGGGCCGCCCTCACCTCTTCGCGACCTCGGCCTCCCAGACGTCGCTCCGGCGATCCCCCACGGTGAAGTAGAAGCGGCGTCCGTCGGTGTCGAAATCGAAGTGACGGTCGCGCCAGAAGACGGAGGTACCGCGAGAGGGAGGGGCGCTGGACTGGCGGAGCATTCCGGGTCGCGCCATCATAGTCGCGCTCGAGCACGCTTCATGGCGACTGTCGATCTCACCCCTGGAGGCTCACCATGCGAAGAGCGCTTCTCCTGATCGCAGCACTGGCAGCATGCACGACGAAGCAGGGTACCGGACAGGATTCCGCGACCGCCACCGGCGATGTCGGCACCACGCTGCACGCGTCGGATGTCGCCGGAACGTGGACCGGCACCACGATGGCGGGGACGACCGATTCCGTCGTCAGTCGCTGGAAGCTGGTCACGCAGAACGACTCGACGTCCATCGTCATCATCGAGGGCGCGCCCGACACGATCAGGGCGCACACTGTCTACGCCGCCGACAGCCTCGTCTCGACGTCGGAGCCATTCACGTTGCCTTCCATGCCGGGCACGAAGCTCACCTTCGTCGCGGTAGGACGGCTGGAGAACGGCAACCTGCGCGGCACGGTGATCGATCGCCTGGCGTCGAAGCCCGATTCGATCGTCGCCCGCGATCACTGGGAGGCGAAACGGGAGAAGTAGGCTGGTTGCACAGAGCGCCGTCCAGTCGGACGGCGCTCTGTGCATCTGGCTTCCGGATGGAGCGGCGGAAACGCGCCGCGTCCTCGGTTACAGCGGCGCCAGTGATCGCCTCGTCTCCCGACCGTCACGGAGAACGAGTCGCGACGGAATCGGCAGTGATTCAGTACGCCCGCAGCTCCGTCTCGCGGATGTGCCGCAGCGTCCGGTCGTCGAGCAACAACTTGATCTCCGGCGCCATGAGCTCGACCTGCTCGTCGGCGAGCAACCCGCGGAGGTCGGCCGCCGTCACGAGCAACCGGTCGAACACGGCCGCCGTCGCCCGGCGCACGATGACCTTGCTCCCGTCGAGATCCACGTTGTCGCCCATCGCCGCGAGCTCCACGCTCGCCGCGCGCCAGATGGAATCGCGCGCGGCGATGTACTGGCCGCCGATGCGGGTCAGCTCCTTCACCTGCTCGGCCGTGAAGAGGAGCGAATCCTTCGCC
>CAMLIU010000042.1 GCA_946479995.1 uncultured Gemmatimonadota bacterium
TCATGTCGTCGGCGAGGATGCAATCGCGTCCCTCCACCTCGCCGACCACGTTCACTACCTCGCTCACGTTTGCCCGCGGCCGCCGCTTGTCGATGATCGCCAGGGAGGCGTCCAGTCGCTTCGCGAAGCCGCGCGCCATCTTGGCCGACCCCACGTCGGGAGCCACGATGACCGTGTCGTGCAGTTCCTTCTTCCGGACGTACGCGCTGAGCACCGGCATCGCGTACAGGTGGTCCACCGGAATGTCGAAGAACCCCTGCAGCTGATGCTGGTGAAAGTCGATCCCCAGCACGCGATCGGCGCCCGCACTCATGATCATGTTCGCCATGAGCTTGGCGCCGATCGCCACGCGCGGCTGGTCCTTGCGGTCCTGCCTCGAGTAGCCGTAGTACGGCATCACCACCGTGATGCGTGCTGCACTGGCCCGCCGGGCCGCGTCGATCAGGAGCAGCAGCTCCATGATGTTCTCGGCTGGCGCATTCGTCGGCTGGACGATGAAGACGTCGTTGCCGCGAATGTTCTCGTCGATCCGCACGAAGATTTCGCCGTCGGCGAACCGCGAGATGGTCAGCTTGCAGAGATCGACGCCGAGCTGTCTCGCGATCTCTTCGGCGAGCGGCCGGTTGGCCGTGCCGCCCAGAAGCTTGAACCCGTGCGCCGGTACGGCGAGCCCGTCCATGCAGAGCCTTGTAAGATAATGTGGGACAACGACCTGGTCAAACCAGCCGGAACGTCATTGCCCCTCTTGGATTCGAACCAAGATTCGTGGCTCCAAAGGCCACTGTCCTGCCATTGGACGAAGGGGCAGCAGACCGCTCTCAGCCTCGAAAGCTAGTCGAGGACGGACACCGGCTCAACTCGCGTTGCCGAGCGCGTGAGCAGGACCGAACAGGCTTCGTTCACCCGCGGCGCCTGCGATGCACCCTCGGGAAGCACGCCGAACACCACGGACCCGGAGCCGCTCATCATCGCCGGTGCGCAGCCGGACTCCTTCAGTGCGCGAACGAGCGATGCGACCAGAGGGTGACGCGCTGCCACCACCGTCTCGAAGTCGTTGGTGGCCACCGCGGCCAGGCCCGTCCAGGTGGCGAGCGACGACGGGTCGAGGATCCCCGCATCGAGCCCGGCCTGCCGCACCAGTCCTTCACGCAGCCAGCCGTACGCCTCGGCGGTGTTGACGCCGAACGCGGGCACGAGCAGCACGATGGAGCGGGGCTCCGGAGGTGCGAGCGCCAGCAATCGCTCCCCCCGCCCCCATGCGAGCGCGCACGCCTGCGTGCTCGTCAGGAAGGGGACGTCGGCGCCGAGCGTCGCGGCGAGGGCGAGCAGGCGCGCTTCGCCAAGCGGGGCGGGAGACATCGCGTCGAGCGCGCGAAGGACTGCGCCGGCGTCGGCGCTGCCACCACCGAGTCCGCCGCCAACGGGGATGTGCTTCTCCAGCTCGATCGCCCATCCGTCGCGACTGCCAGACGCCTCGGCCCACGCGTGCGCGGCGCGCCAGGCGAGGTTCTGCTCCACGGGGCCGAGCGCCGAGCCAGCGTCGCCGATGACGTCGAGCGAATGCCCACGCGCGCGGCATACTCGAACCACGTCGGCGAGGGCGAGCCGGAGGAAGATGGTCTCGAGCTGGTGGAAGCCGCTGGCCTCGCGCGCGAGGATGCGGAGCCGGAGGTTCACCTTGGCCGGCGCACTCACCTGGACCGCGCGGGCAGCGGCGAGCGACGCGCGATCCGCGCTCGGGCTCACGACGCCGTGGTCTCGTCCGGTGCCGGCACGGGATGCTCTTCCGTCACCTCGCGCTGCGCGCCGCCGAGGTCACCGAGCGACAGTCCTTCGCGCACGAAGTACCAGGCGCCGATGAGGGTGATGGGCACGTACGAGAGGAAATGGAATCCGATGGCCCAGGTGACCGCCTGATCCGCCGGCACCCCGTAGATGCCGAGCCCCACCTTGCCGAATCCCTCGAACGCGCCGAAGAAGCCCGGTGCCTGCGGGACTGCCACGCCGACGGCGATGATCCCCTGCAGGAAGAGCGCGGCGCTGAACGGCGCCGAAATGCCGACGGCGCGGAAGGCGAGCCAGAAGGCGAAGGCGTTGGTGAGCCAGTGCAGGATGGTCCACCAGAGCACGGCCGCGAAATGGCGCGGCGTCTTCAGCACGCTGAGGCCGTCGGCGAGGCCGAGCAGGGCGTCGCGCCCGCGCGCCTCGAGGCGCGGCACGAGACGCCGAACGACGAGCTCGTAGAGCGACAGCACACGTCCCGGGAAGAGGATCAGCCCGTACATCGCCACGAGCACCACGACGATGAAGCCGACGCCGATCGCTGCGTACTGCGCGATGGGGCGCCCGCCGAACTCCACGCCGCTCGGAAAGGCGGGATCGAGCATCGCGCCGAACATGAGTCCGAACACGACGACGGCATCGAAGAGGCGGTCCACGGCGAGCGACGCGAACGACGCCGGGAAGGGGACCTCGGGGGTGGAGCGCGTGAGCGCGAAGGCGCGGGCGAACTCGCCGGCGCGCGCCGGCACCACGTTGTTGATCATCATCCCGATCGCCGTCGCACTCCACAGGCGCGAGAAGGGGATGTCCCGCTTGATGGGCTCGAGGATCGGCTTCCACCGGCGCGCGCGCAGCGGGAAGATGCAGGTGGCGGCCAGCGCGGAGAGGACGAGCAGCGCCACGTTGGAGTGGCGCACGTTCTCCAGCACCCGGTGCAGCTCGATGCCGCGGAAGGCGAAGTAGAGGAACGCGGCGCTGAGCACGAGCCCGAGCGCGCCGCGCCAGCCGAATTTCATGCGATGGGCTCCGTCACTCGGCGAGCGCGAGGTCGATCAGGTCGAACAGCTCGGCAAGGCGGTCCGGGGACAGCGGAGCGCCGGAGCGGCGCGCCTCGTCGCGGATCTCCCGCGCGCGCTCGATGGCGGCGCGGCCGCGGTAGAGCAGGACGTCGATCGGGACCGGCGGCTGCTCGGGAATCGCCACGGGATTGCTGAGCGGAGTCTTCGGCAGGGTGTCCAGCTTGCGGATGCCGCGGTCGAGCAGGTCGGAGAGCGCCACGTTGCCAGAGGGTGTCCCGGCCCGTGCGGGAGTCGCGGGACGTGGCGGCGCGGCGGGCGCCTGCTTCGCGGCCGGCGCGGGCGCGACAGACGGCGGCGCGGCGGCCGGCGCGGGCGCGATGGGTGCGGCAGTTACCGGCGTGCCGCGCGACGCGCGGACGGCCCGGATGCGGTCCCCGAGCGAGGCCTCGGCGTTCGCCGGCTGCGCGAGGAGCGCCGCCACCTGGTCGAGGGAGTCGAGGGCGCGTGCATCGAGCCGCACCACCGCGTCGTTGTGCATCGCCACGAACTCGGCGACGTCACGCTCGCCGAAGCTCTCGGCCGCCTGGCGCAGCGCACTGAGGGCATGTCGCAGGGCGCGGCGCACCCGCTCCCGCGATGCCTCGTCGTGGGCGTTTCGCGCGCTGGCGACCAGTCCGCGCAGATGCTCGCCCTGGCTGACCACCTCGAGCCGGAAGCGTTCGGTGGGCGACGTCGGCGGGTTGGGCGCCTGCGAGACGACCGTGGGACCACCGTCGTGATAGAACAGCTCGGCGATGGGCACCACGCGGTCGGCGCCGGACTCCTTCTCCTGCATGGCGTCGAGCGCAGCGGCGAAGCGCGACATCTGCGGACCGGCGGGGTCCACCATCCGTCCGGCACGCACCGCCTCGGCGATGGCACGCATGACGACCGCGGCGGCGTTGAGAAGTGCAACGCGCTCGGTGCTCAGCGCACGCTCGCCGAGTTCGAGTGGCTGCGCCGCGCTCTCGGACGCCTCGAGCACGTCGGCCAGGGCGGGATGATCCTTCACGCTGGCGATGCCACGCAGCGCGCGGACGCGGCGCAGCACGTTGGCGGCGGCGTCGCGGTCCGACGGGCGGGTGGCGAGGAGCTCGAGGCCGGCGCCGATGTTGGACGCCTCCGTCGCGAGGTAGCTGTCGTGTCCCGTCGTGGTGGCGCTGGCGATCGGGGTCGCGGCGCGAATGGGGGCGTGGCGGGTCAGCTCGTCGATGCGCGCCTGCGCGCGCGCGTCGTCCGAGGGCGACCAGCTGCGCACGTTGCGCAGCAGGAGCTTGCAGTCGTCCACCGTGGCCACGAGCACGCCGCGCAGGCTGGCGTCCCACTCCAGCGCCCCTTCGCGCAGCGCGCGGCCGACGCGCTCCATCCCCGCCGCCATCTGCGCGAAGGCGGAGAGCTTGGCCATCGTCGCGCTGCCGCGCAGCGAGCGCGCCGTCCGCTGGAGCGCATCCGCGTCGGGCTGCCCGTTGCCGCTCCGCTGGAGGAGGGCATCGAGCTGCTCGATGTAGTCGCTGGCTTCGAGTACGAAGAAGTCGAGGAACCCGACAGGGGCGGTCATGCCCGCTTCAGTCTGGTGAACGAGGGTGGACGGACGTCCGACGAAGTTAGGGTGCGAGGCGAGCGGCGTCCATTGCGGCGCGCAGCTCGCGGACTGCGGCGTCCAGCCCGACGAAGATGGCGCGCGAGATCACGTGATGCCCGATGTTGAGCTCCTCCACCTCGGGGATCGCCGCCACGGGGCCGACGTTCGCCGTGGTGAGCCCGTGCCCGGCGTGCACGGCGAGGCCGAGCGATGCGGCGAGGCGCGCGCCGGTCCGGAGTGCCTCCAGGGCCGGCCCCTCGCCGGGTGCGTGCGCGTAGGTGCCCGTGTGCAGCTCGATGGCGTCGGCACCAACGTCGCGCGAGAGGGTAATGCTTTCCGGATCGGGATCGATGAACAGGCTGGTGCGAATGCCGGCACCGCGGAGTCGTGCGAGCGCGGGCTTCAGCGTGGTCGCGCTGGCGGCGACGTCGAGGCCTCCCTCGGTGGTCACCTCCTCGCGCCGCTCGGGCACGAGGGTGACCTCCCGCGGGTGAATGCGTTCGGCGAGCGCCACCATCTCGGGGGTGCAGGCCATCTCGAGATTGAACGCGGTTGTGACGGCGCTCACAATGGCCTCGATGTCGGCGTCCTGGATGTGGCGCCGATCCTCGCGGAGGTGGGCGGTGATGCCATCCGCGCCGGCGCGCTCGCAGATCTCCACTGCGTCCGCGGGCACTGGTTCTGCACCGCGGCGCGCCTGTCGCACCGTGGCGATGTGGTCGATGTTGATGTAGAGCCGTTGCCGCATGGTCGGGGCGCGGTTGCCGGACAAAGGAGCCGGACGTTAAGGTACGCCATCAAACTCGAGGAGCGAACGCGTGCGAAAGCTGCTGATCGGATTGCTCGTGGTCGTCGGGGCCTGCACCACCCGGACCACCGTCATTCCAGCCACCCCCAGTCCCGCGTCGACGTCGTCCGTCGGACAGCGGTCGCCGCGCGAGGCGCTGGCAACCTTCCTGTCCGCGGCGAACGCGCAGGACCTGCAGGCGATGAGCGCCGTGTGGGGCGACAAGGACGGCTCCGTGCGCTCGAGCGGCAAGATGGGCCGCGAGGAGATCGAGAAGCGCGAGATCATCATGATGTGCTACCTCAAGCACGACCGGTATCGCGTCGTGAGCGAGTCGCCCGCCGTGGACAACGAGCGCGTGCTCGGCGTGGAGCTGACGAAGGGCAGGCTCTCGCGCACCGCGGGCTTCAACATGGCTTCGGACGGCTCACGTTGGTACGTGCGCAGCGCGGACCTCGAGGCGCTCCGCGACCTGTGCGCGGAGAAGAGGTAGCGGCGGTCAGGGCTCGCTCAGCTCGATGAGCACGCCGGCGGTGGCCGAAGGATGGAGGAAGGCGATACGTTTCCCTTCGGCACCGATGCGCGGGGTCTCGTCGATGAGCCGGATTCCCGCGGCCCGGCAGCGGGCGAGCGTGCCGTCGAGGTCGTCCACCTCGAAGCAGATGTGATGGATGCCGGGACCGCGTCTGGCGACGAACTTGCCGATAGGGCTCTCCGCGGACTCCGCCTCGAGCAGCTCGACGAGCGACTCGCCGGCGGCAAGACCCGCAATGCGGGCGCCATCGGCATCGTCCAGCGGCACTTCGGGCATGCCGAGGACGTCACGGTAGAAGGGCAGGATCTCGTCGAGCGCGCGAACGGCGATGCCGACGTGAGCGATGCGCGGCGGACGCGGGCCGCGGTGGGGAACTTCGGTCATGGCAGGGGCGTTGGTAAGGTGAGCGCCAGCGCTGAATTCTAATTCCAGGGGCGGAGCTGCGGGCCCGCCGGGAGAGTGCAGGGACGATGTCGAATGCGACGACGGTGACCGATGCCGACTTCGAGCAGGAAGTCGAGAAGAACGACAAGCTGACGGTGGTGGATTTCTGGGCGACGTGGTGCGGCCCCTGCCGCATGATCGCGCCCGTGCTCGACCAGCTCGCCGCCGAGTACAAGGACAAGGTGAAGGTGACGAAGCTGGACGTCGACGCCAACATCAAGACGGCCACGCGGTTCAACGTGCGGTCCATCCCGATGCTGCTGTTCTTCAAGGACGGCAAGGTGGTGGACCAGATCGTGGGCGCGGTGCCGCGGCAGGCGATCGAGGCGAAGTTCAAGCAGCACGCGGCGTGATGGCGTAACGCGCGGCGGTCGTTGCCGGTTTCCGGCGCGTGTCACAGATTTCGGGCCGGGAAGTCATTAACTTCCCGGCCCTTCTCGTTCCCTGATGCCCGCCACTGTTGCCGGCCTGCGGTATCCGTTCACGCGCGTGCTCCTGCCGCGCACCCGCCTGGCCTACGTCCACCTGAAGAACCTGCTCAGCGACGCGAAGCGCGATCGCGGTGCGCGCGTGTCCGGGTACGTGGCCATCTGGCTGCCGGAGGAGTTCATCGTCCTCTACCTGCAGCGCGGGGAGCTGGTGAACGCCTGCCAGTTCGACGGACAGACCTTCCAGCCGGTCGCCATCGGACCGGTGGTGGACCGGCTGCCGGCGGAGCCGGAATACGGCGAGATCTGCTTCCATGAAGCGGACGACGAGCAGCTCGCCTGCATGTATGCGTCGCAGACGAACGCACCGGAGCCCTGGCCGGTGGAGCTGCGGTCGAGCGATCCGGCGGCGCTCTTTCCCTACCTCATGGCGTCCACCTTCGATGGCCTGGTGGAGATCGCGCCGGATGGGGTGGTGAACTACCTGCTGTTCCAGAACGGCGTGGTCGAGCGCGCGTACCTGGCCGGCATGCAGTCGGGAACACTCATCGAACGTGTGGAGCGGCTGTTCGCGCCGGAGCGCCGCGCCCTGCGGATCTCGGTGCGGCGGTGGGCGCCGCCGGGGCCGCTCCCGGTGCAGGCGCCGGCGGCGCTCGTCCAGGCCTACCGCGACCTGACCACGTCGCTCGTGCTCCGCCTGGCCAGCGAGGGGCGGGAGAGTGCGCCGGCCATCGCCGAGCATGCGCGCCAGGCGCTCCTCCCCGCGCATCCGTCGCTCGAGGGGATCAGCTTCAGCGGTCGGCCGCACCGTCCGGTGGTGGCGGATGCCGACGCGCTCACCGTCGGCGTCGCGGCGCTCATCAACGAGCTGCTGTGGACGGCGGGCGACCAGCACGGGGAGCAGAGCGCCACGATGCTCCGGGAGCTGATGCACGAGCGGCGACACCTGTTCCAGAGCGCCGGCCTCTACGACCGGATCGCATGGGCGGCCTCGTGACCGAGCCCCTGGAAGGCGCCGGCACCCTCTACGTGGTCAGCACCCCCATCGGAAACATGGGGGATTTTTCTTTCCGCGCGGTGGAGACGCTGCGCGACGTCAGCGCCGTGCTCGCCGAGGACACCCGACACACCGTCCACCTGCTGCAGCGATACGGCGTGACGACGCCCCTCGTGCCCTACCATGAGCACAACGAGGCGAAGGCCACGCCGGCACTCGTGGCGCGGCTGGCCGCGGGGGAGAGCCTGGCACTGGTGTCGGACGCGGGCACGCCGCTGCTCTCCGATCCCGGCGCGCGGCTCGTGCGCGCCGCGATCGAGGCGGGGATCCGCGTGGCGCCCGTGCCGGGGGCGTCGGCGCTCCTGTCGGCACTGGTGGGGGCGGGACTCGATGCCGAACGGTTCACCTTCTTCGGATTCCTCGCCCGGCGCGGCAGGGAACGAACGGCAGCGATCGCCGACATCGCCGCCCTCCGCCACACCGCGGTGCTGTACGAAGCGCCCTCCCGCGTGGCGGACACCCTGGCCGAGCTCGCTGCGGCGGGAGCGAGCGAGCGGGCGGCCGCGGTGTGCCGCGAGCTGACGAAGCAGTTCGAGGAGTTCCGGCGCGGAACGCTCGGCGAGCTCGCGGCGTATTACGACGATGTCCCGCCGCGCGGAGAGGTCGTGATCGTCATCGCCGGAGCTGCCGCACCAGCAGGTGCGAGCGAAGAGCAGTTGCGTGAGCGCGCGGCGGAGCTGCGCGCCGAGGGGCGGAGCGCGCGCGACGTTGCGGCCGCGCTCGTGTCCGAGCTGGGCGCAGCGCGGAACCTCGCCTACCGCATCGCCACGGAGTGACGGTGCGCGGCGCGATGCATCGCTGGCTGCGCGCTGCCGCGCTGGTCGCCGCGCTGGTGCTGCCGGCGAGCGCCGCGCGCGAGGCGCCGCGGCTCACCATCGCCCGGCTGCAGTACGACGGCGGCGGCGACTGGTACGCCAATCCGTCCAGCCTTCCCAACCTGCTCGCCGCGATCCGGGAGCGCACGTCGCTGCCGGTGGAGGCCACCGAGGCGCGGGTCACGCTGATGGACGACCGGCTGTGGGACTACCCGTTCCTGCACATGACCGGGCATGGCAACGTGAAGTTCAGCGACGAGGAAGTGCGGCGGCTGCGCGAGTACCTCGAGCGCGGCGGCTTCCTCCATGCGGACGACAATTACGGGCTGGATGAGAGCTTCCGGCGCGAGATGAAGCGCGTCTTTCCCGACCGCGAGCTCGTGGACGTCCCGCTCTCGCATCCCATCTACCACCTGGTCTACGACTTCCCGAAGGGGATCCCGAAGATCCACGAGCACGACGGCAAGCCGGCGCGCGGCTTCGGCATCTTCC
>CAMLIU010000043.1 GCA_946479995.1 uncultured Gemmatimonadota bacterium
TCGATGTAGGCTCGGCCCGACGATAGTGCTCTCCAGCGACAGCGACATTGGTTCACGGACCGGTGTCGCTGTCCTCTTTCACCACACTTCCGGAGTCAAACGAGTGAGCTCACCCGAAGAACTTCTCGACGCGATCGAGCCCGAGCTCGAGCTGGCCGCCGAGGAAGCCGAGGACCGCACTGGCGTGGACCGGCGCCAGTTCATGTTCATGTCGCTCATGGCCGCCGCGGCCACCACCTTCAGCGGCCGAGTGGTGCTCGCGCAGCGCGGTGAAGGCGGGGCGGCGCTGCTCGCCGGCATGGAGCCGCGATCGCTCCTGCAGCAGCAGACGCCGGCACCCTTCCCGCTCGGCAATGGCGAGCCCCCCGCCGAGCAGTTCATGCCGTGGCCCGGTGGCACCGGCGACCTGATGGAGCGGATGGTGAGGAAGTACGGGGTGAAGATGTTCGATCGTGGCCCCTTCTCCGTCACCGACCGCAGCGCGTCGCTCCCGGCCACCGACGAGGCCATCGCCTACCTGCCGGCACACACCTTGTCGGCGCTGATCAGGGCGCGGAAGATCACCTCCACGCGGCTGACGAAGCTGTATCTCGACCGGCTCGAGCGGCTGAACCCGACACTCAACTGCGCCGTGACCATCATGCGCGACTCGGCGATGGCCGAGGCGGCGCGCGCCGATGCGGAGCTCGCGGCCGGAAAGTATCGCGGGCCGCTGCACGGACTGCCGTACGGGGTGAAGGATCTCTTCGCCACGAAGGGGGTGCGCACCACGTGGGGGGCGGCCGACTTCAAGGAGCGCGTCATAGACGAAGACGCCGAAGTCGTGCAGCGGCTGCGCAACGCCGGCGCGGTGCTGATCGCCAAGCTGACGACGGGACTGTTCGCGCAGAACGACCAGTGGTTCGGCGGACGCACGAACAACCCGTGGAACCTGTCGCAGGGCTCGAGTGGCTCGTCGGCCGGTCCGGCGTCGGCCACGGCGGCGGGATGCGTGGCATTCGGCATCGGCACGGAGACGCAGGGCTCCATCGTGTCACCATCGGTGCGCTGCGGAGTGAGCGCGCTGCGTCCCACCTTCGGTCGCGTGAGCCGCGCCGGCGGGATGGTGCTGTCGTGGTCCCAGGATCGCGTCGGTCCCATCTGCCGCACCATCGAGGACTGCGCGATGGTGTTCCACGCCATTCACGGGGTGGATCCGAATGATCCCTCCACCGTCACGACGCCATTTCACTTCGACGCGAACGTCGACCTGTCGAAGCTGCGCATCGGTGTGGATCCGGGACGGCCGAGCCCCGACGCGAGCCGGCCCTTCCTCGCCGATCCCGGCGCGCCGTCGGAGCTCGTGGCGAAGCTTCGCGAGCTCGGCATGAACCCGAAGACCATCGGCCCGCGTCCCACGGTGCCTGGCATCGGCCAGGGTTCGCTCAACGTGGAGTACGCGGCGGCGTTCGAGTCGTACGTCGAACGCAAGGCGCGGGAGATCGGCCTCGACCTGAACACCGTGCTCGCGCCGCCGAAGAACGGCGAGCCGTATCCCGGCACCGTTCCGCCACCGGCCGGTCCACCCAGTCCGATGGCCCCGGCGGACTGGAACCCGCGGTTCGTGGCGGGGCGGATCGTGAAGGGATACGAGTACCTGCAGACGCAGCGTCGCCGCTACGTGCTCGTCACGCGGTGGGCGGAGTTCATGAAGGACCTCGACCTGTTCATCGGCTCGTGGAGCGCGGACATCGGGCCGAATGCGCAGACGGGCCATCCGTGCGCGGTGGTGCCGTACAAGTTCGACGTGCCGCAGCAGCCGAACCGCGGCTCGCGCGACACCACCACGCCGCCACCGCCGCCGCTTCAGCCGCAGCCGATCTGTGGCGTCATCACCGGCGCGCTGTACAACGACGACGTGATCCTGGGCGTGGCGCACAAGTTCCAGGTGCACAACGACGTGGTGAACAAACACCCGGCGTTGACGTAACGCGTTGCGGTAGCTTCAGTTCGGGCACAGTCTCACGGGTATCCACGGACGAGGACGGCGAGCGCACGGTCGGTGATGCGCTCGCCACCATCCTTATACAGAGAGCCCGACGTGAAGAAAGTCCCACCCCGGGGTGGGAAGCGTCCGGCGATCGTGGACGATGGCGACGGCGCGCGACTGATTGGGTCGTTCGACCGCCGCGACCTTCTCATTCCACGGGACGATGTCCGCGTCGCTCGCCAGAAGTGTCGGGCCACGCGGACGGATGTCCGCGTCGCTCGCCAGAAGTGTCGGGCCACGCGGACGGATGTCCGCAGTCGACGGGCCGTTGGGTACCCTGCCGTGGTCGAATGGCAGCACCACGCGCGAAGTGCTGCACCCTCCCGCGGTCGATGGGATGCACGCCACTGCCGGCTTGCCACGATCCCCGCGCGCTTCGGCGCCTCCATCGGCGGACGTGACGTGGCAAACGGGGCGTGTGTCCCTTCCCCCGCGAGGTGTGGTACCTCCCATCGGTAGACATGGCAGGTCCCACGCGAGGTGTGGTACCCCTCATCGGGAGGTGTGTCACCTCCGCCGGGAGGCGTGGTACCTGTCATCGGGAGGCATGCACCCTCCCTCGCGAGGCGTGGTATTTGTCATTGGGAGGCATGCACCCTCCCGCGGGCGGTGTGCAGGACACTGTGGGCGATGAAGCAGGGCGCGCTCCGGGTCGTTGCCTTCCCCCTCCAGCGTGCCGTAGCTTCGGCACCATGACACTCCTTCGCCGCTTTACCATCGCACTGCTCGCCTGTGCGGCTCCGCTCACGGCGCAATCCCCTCGACCCACCGTACTCGTCATCGGCACGGGGGGCACCATCGGATCATCGGGCGCCTACTGGACCGGTCGCGCGACGCGCGTGCCGATCGAGCAGCTCGTGAAGGTGCCGGGAATCGACTCCGTGGCGACGATGGAGAGCGAGCAGCTCTGGAACGTCGCCTCCGGATCCATCGGACCGTCGCGGTGGCTCGAGCTGTCGCGCCACATCGCCGACCGTTTCCGTGCGCGGCCGGAGCTCTCGGGGGTGATCGTCACCCACGGCACCGACACCATGGAGGAGACGGCGTACTTCCTCGACCTCACGCTGCCGGGTGACAAGCCGGTCATCGTCACCGGCGCCATGCGGCCGTCGGACATGGCCGGTGCCGACGGGCCGGCGAACCTGACGAGCAGCGCGCGCGTCGCTACCGATCCCCGCGCGCGTGGACGCGGCGCGATGGTGGTGATGGACGACCGCGTCTTCGCCGCGCGCGACGTGACGAAGACGAACAGCACCCGCGTGGAGACCTTCCAGGCACCGGAGCGCGGACCGATCGCGATCGTGGAGCCCGAAGGGGTAAGCTATCACCGGCCATCGCCCGGCCGCGCCACGCCGGCGTTCGACGTCGGCGGCGTGCGCGAGCTGCCACGGGTGGACATCGTGTACGCCTACGCCGGCGCGGACAGCGTACCGATCGACGCGCTCGTCGCTGCCGGTGCAAAGGGGCTCGTCATCTCCGGCGTGGGGCGTGGCAACATCGCGCCGGGCCAGGGCGCGGCGCTGCGCCGTGCGCGCGACAAGGGCGTGGTCATCGTCGTGACGACGCGCACGGGCTCCGGCGGCGTGCCGATCAGGCGCGGTGACGGCATGATCGGCGCCGGCGACCTCAACGCGCAGAAGGCGCGCGTGCTGCTCACGCTCGCGCTGTCGCGGACGTCGGATCCCGCGGAGGTGGCGAGGATCTTCGAGAGTCAGCAGTAGCGAGTGAGCCGCGGTGATGAACGATACCGCGGCTCGCTCTCAGTATCTCCAGCTCTTCAGGTCCGCTCCCGCCGGCGCGTACTTCTCCATGTGCGCCGTCATCTTCATCATCAGCTCGTTCATCGGCGGCCCCCAGCAGTGCGGCGCCATCGGCTGGAAGACGATCTCCCCCGTCCACTTCGGGTTCGTCGCCTTGCTCAGGAAGTCGTGCAGCAGGTGCACGCCGTCGTTCAGGTAGTACGAGTCGGCGTCGCCCACGTAGACGTTGATCTTGTTCGCCACCTTCGGGCCGAGCGTCGCCCAGTTGCGCTCGAGCATGTAGCGCAGGTCGTAGTGCTCCTTCCAGTACTGGGCGACCGTGTGGTCGATCACGCCGGTCTCCTTGTTCCAGATGCGCGCCGGATAGCCGTCGGGGCCAACGGGGCCGTACGTCGCCTCCCAGATGTCCCACTGGCCCCCCGAGCGTGAGCGATCGCCCTGGACGAGCTCGAACCAGTTCTCGTCCTTCATCATCGCCATGATGTTCCCGTCGGGGCGACGACGCGTGGGGCGCTCCACCTTCATCCAGCCGCGATCGAACCAGTACGCGTTGGTGTCGGCGTAGACGTTGACGATCTGGTGGTAGCGGAAATCCACGCCATCCGGGCATAGCGACCATACACCTCCATAGAAGTCCGGATACATCACCTGCTTGGCGAGCGAGATCCAGCCGCCCGTCGAGCCGCCGGTGAGCAGCCGCGCCCACGGCTGGCCGATGACCCGGAACTTCTTCTCCACGGCGGGAATGAGCTCCTGCATGATGGCGTCGCCGAACGGGCCGTTGTTCGCCGAGTTC
This sequence comes from uncultured Gemmatimonadota bacterium, assembly GCA_946479995.1. Next base: position 4,586 of record CAMLIU010000043.1, read on the forward strand.
ACGCCGTAGGAGTCGTCGTAGAAGGGCGACGGATGCTGCAGCGTGACGATGATCATGCGCGGCGCGGAGTCCGAGGCCCAGAAGGGCGTGGAACCGACGCGCGGGGCGCGGAGGGAGAAATGTCCCTCGTCGTAGACGACGGGATACTTCACGTCCGGGTGCTCGTCGTAGCCCTTCGGGAGAAGGATGGTCGCGCCGAGGTAGATGGGATGCCCCCACCACTTCGTGAGGATGGCGCTCTGGATCCTCACGCGCCGCACGTTTTCCGAGTCGGGAGGCACGACGATGGGCGGGATGACCTTGTCGGCGACGAGGCGGATCGGCGTCGGCGATGCGGGGTCGTAGGCAATCTTCACCGGGTCGCCGTAGAGATTGCCCGGCGAGCGCTTCCAGTCCTGCCCTTCCCACTGGTCCATGTGCAGCCACACCGTGTGGCCGTCGGCGCGCGCGAACTTCGTGTAGACGTTCACGAACGGCTGCGCCCAGTACTCGCCCTTCGGGATGTCGCGGAGGCTGCGGACGGGGAATCCGAACGCCTTCGCGTCGATCACGGCGGGCGCGCCGGGTGAGAGGCTGCTCACGTTGACGGCGAAGAGCGGCACGCCGGTCTCGCTCGTCTGCTGGATGGGCGTGTTGCGTGGGTCGCTGGTGCGGCTCAGGGCGACGTACACGCGGCCGGTGATCGGCTCGGCGTGCGCCTGCTTCGGGAAGGTGATCTCGAAGCGGGGGGTAGGGCGGGCAGGCGCCTGCGCGTGGACAGAGGCCGCCGAAGCGAGTGCACCGAGCACGAAGGAGAGAGTGGTTATTCGCATGCGACAAACTTTCCTGTCGGCGCGCGCACACGCCAGACGCTGTGACGAACGTCATGGCCTCGGCGTGATTTGCGGGTTAATGTGGGCCATGCGTTCATCGAGTCCTGCCTCGCTTCTTCGCCGAGTGAGCGGCGCACTGCTCGCCGCCAGTCTTTTCACTGCGTGCAACCACGATGGCCCGACGGACCCGCTTTCCCGGGTTCATCAGCTTCAGTCGGTGGACAACGCACCACAGCTGCGCGCGGGCACGCAGTACATCCTGCGGGTGCGGGCCGTCGACGCCGATGGCAATGCGGTCACGGGCGCCCCGGTCGAGTGGACCGCCTCGGCGGGCCTGCTGGAATCCGCCGACTCGCGGAGCAGCACCAACGGCATCGCGGCCAAGCGGTGGACGGCGCCAGCGGAGCTCGGCGGCGTCACCGTCACGGCGACCGCTGGCGGCGCGTCGCTGCCGATCTCGATCGAAGTGGTGCCGGGTGCGGCAACGAGGCTCGATATCGTGGAGGACAGCGTCCGTTTCACCGCGCAGGGGCAGAAGCGGATCGTGCGCGTGATCGGGTGGGATCAATTCGGGCACCCAGCGGCCCTGGAGACAGACCGCCCGAGCGCGTCGTCGACGGTGGCCAGTGTCACGGGCCTCACCCCGATCGGTGACACGGCGTACGTCGAGCTGACGAGCGCGTACGGGACGCACCTGGGCTACGCGTACGTGTCGGCCGCCAGTGGCGTGGGGCGGGACAGCGTGCGGATCATCAGCCTGCCCGTCGTGGTCGGGATCCAGAAGATTGCCGGGCTGGACTCGGTGAACGGACTGGTGATCGGCGAGAAGGCGCAGCTCGAGGTGACGGGGCTGGATTCACTCGGGCATCCGGTCGCCGACGTGGACGTCGCCGCGGCCGGGCTGCAATTGTCGTCCTCCGATCCGAACGTCGCCACGACGTCGAACGATGGTGTCGTGACCGCGGTGGCGCCGGGCGCGGTGACGATCGATGCGGCAATGGGTGGCGTCACCTATCACGTGACCGTCACGGTGTATCCGCTGTTCGATGTCGGCACCCGGATGTCGAGCGTGGAGCTGCACGACCCGATGGCGTACTTCCAGGAGCCGCTGGGCTACTCCCTGACCGATGCAGGCACCTCGTACGACCTGTCGCACTACATCGGGGCGGGCGCGCCACCCCACCCCGAGAGCGTGGTGCTAAGAGCAACCGCGATCGACGGCAAGGTCGCGTGGACGCGCAGCTACACGGGGAACTACGCCGCGGGCATCGCCGACCCGGCGTCGGGCGTCGTCTTCCTCGCAGACCCCTTGCACGTCATGCACGCCATCGCCCCCGATGGCACCGACCGGTGGACGTTCGACTACGGCGCGATCGACGCCGGATACTGCCGGCTGGCCGGCTGGAAGGACGGCGTGGCCGCGGCGTGCGGCACGCATGCCTTCGCGCTCAACGGCGACGGCTCGCTCGCCTGGTCGGCGACGGTGAGCGACGTCGTGCTGCAGATCATCACCACTCCTGCGCTGACCATCCTGCGGTCGCAAGGCTCCGTGTCGGCGGTCGCCGATAATGGTTCGATCTCGTGGACCGTACCGTCGGCCTCGACGGACATGATCGCAGACGCGAACTCCACCGTCTATCTCGTGGAAGGCGGCGTGCGCGCGATCGACGTCGCCGGCGTCGAGCGCTGGCACAACCCCACGCCGCTCGCCGGCTGCGTTCTCGCGACCGCCGACAGGCTCGTCGTCTGCCGCAACAACAGGGTCATCACGGCGCTCGACCGCACCGACGGGCACGTACGGTGGACTGCGACATCTCCCACGTCGTTCGGCAGCATGGCCGCGATCGCGGGTGACCGTTTGCTTCTCAGCAACGCCTTCATGTTCGCGCTCGACGCGCGCAACGGGGAGGTGCTGGGCCGTTCCCTGAATCGGATGGACGAGGTTTACGTCACCGTCGGCGACGGCGTCATGGCCGCGTCCTCGGTCTCATCGGCGATCGTGTTCCACACGTCGTTCGCGCCGGGCTCGGAGTGGCCACAGGCCTCGGGCAACGCCGGACATGGCAATCGCGTGACACCCTGAAGCCGCCACAGGTCGAGCACGGCAGCTTGCAGCGTGCTCGACACTTCCGTCCATCCCCGGCACGCACGGTGCGTCTCCCATCAGTCTCGACACCTTCACACGGGAGCCATCATGGCAGACGACCGCAACGACAGGAACCGCGACCCTCAGGCGGGCACGACCGGCAACGACTCCGAGAACGCCCTTCGCGACGAGCTGCAGCGCGAGCAGAAGGAAGCGCAGGGCGGCATCGGCGACATTGCCGAGGATCGCAACCTCACCGGGTCGTCGTCGTGGCTCACCGACCCGCCACAGCCGAAGAACGGCGGCGCCTCGAACGACGACCGCTCGCAGCGATGACTCCGCTCGACGAACGGTCCGAGCCCTCCGGCGCCGACCAGCGCCGGGCCTCGGAGGAGAATGCCGCGTGGCTCCGCCGGCGCGGCGTTCCGCTGCTCGAAAGTGAGGGCGGTGAGGCCCTCGTCACGCTGCGTGACGCCATCGAGCGGTTCGAGGCCGTCGTCGAGCTGCACGGTGGCGACCTCATGGTGGACGAGCCGGTGCGGGTCGGCCGGAAGCCGGAGAAGCCGGACAACAAGCTGTTCGCGCTGCCCACCCGTGGCGACGACGAGTCGCTGAGCGCGTACACGGCGAGGGTGAACGCGGCGGCGGACGCGGCGAACCAGGGGCCGTGGTCGTGACGCGGTGAGCCGGACGCGGCGGGCCAGCGTCCCGCCGCGTTTGTTGTTCCGGACGGCCGAGCGTTGCCCTTTGCTCGACCGGCGGTAGAATCTGCGCGACTCGTCCCTTCCCTCCGGCCATCTCGCGCCCGATGCCGATCGCAGCCCGCACTTCTCTTCTCGCCGCGTCCTTCCTTCTCATCGGCGGCACTGTGGCTACTGCCCAGCGCTCCGCCAACTGGCCCGTCTACGGCGGCAGCGACGACCACACGCACTACTCCACGCTCGACCAGATCTCACCGGCGAACGTGAAGCAGCTGAAGGTCGCCTGGACGTACGACACGCACGACGCCTTCGCCGGCTCGGAGATGCAGAACAATCCGGTCGTGATCGACGGAGTGCTCTACGGCACGAGCCCCAAGCTCCGCGTCTTCGCGCTCGACGCGACCACGGGAAAGGAGCTGTGGAGCTTCGACCCGAACTACGGCGCCGCGCCAACGTCGCGCATCCGGCATCGCGGCGTGGTCGTCACCGGCGACCGCGTGCTGTTCAACTTCCGCAACCGTCTCTACGCGCTCGATCGCCGCACGGGAAAGCCGATCCGCTCCTTCGGCGACACGGGCTGGGTGGACCTCCGCGCTGGGCTCGGCCGCCCGGTGGAAGGACTCTCGGTGAGCGCCAGCACCCCGGGCGTGGTGTTCGACGGACTGCTCATCATGGGCAGCTCCGTGCCCGAAGCCTTGCCGAGCGCGCCGGGCGACA
>CAMLIU010000044.1 GCA_946479995.1 uncultured Gemmatimonadota bacterium
CCGCACTTGGCGAGCTTGATGTTGATCCCGTCCACCACGCCGGCGAGCTTCGGGATGTCAGCCGCCACGAGGCAGCTCTCGTCCGCCACGATCGGCAGCGCCGAGCGCTCGCGCACGAAGCGAAGTCCCTCGATGTCGTCCGGCGGCAGCGGCTGCTCCACGAACTCGACGCCGAGCTCCTGGAGAATCGGCACCATGTGCAGCGCGTGCTTCGGAGTCCACGCGGCGTTGGCGTCCACGCGCAGCACCTTGTCCGGCGCCAGCTCTCGCACCACGCGCACGATGCGCTCGTCCCAGCTGCTCCCCAGCTTGATCTTGAGCACCGGATACTGCGCCGCGTCGGCCACGCGCTGGCGCAGCGTCGCTTCATCCGGCGCAATGGCGATGGTGAAGCTCGTCAGCGGGGCATCGGCGGGATCCAGCCCCCACAGCTTGTAGACCGGCACGCCGAGCCGCTTGCCCATCATGTCGTGCAGCGCGCCGCTGATCGCCGCGCGCGCCGAGCCGTTGAAGCGGATGGCGCGGGTGAGCGCATGCTCCAGCGCCTCCAGCGACCACCCGTCGGCGTCCTTCAGCACGTCGGCGAAGATCGGCAGGACGTCCACCACGGTGTCGGCCGTCTCGCCGTAGAAGCGGCTCGGGGCGGCCTCGCCCCAGCCGGTGGCGCCGTCCTTCGCCGTGAGGGTGACGCGCACCACGCGGTACTCGCTCGAGCCCCCGCGGGCGATGATGAACGGGTTCTTCGTGCGAAGGGTGACGATTTCGTGCTCGAGCTTCATCGGGACGGTTACGTGAGTGGTCGGCGTGCCAGCCCTGCGGCACGCATCGCGGCGATGTCAGCGCTCTGCGACAGGAAGCCGAGCAGCGCGTCGGCGAGCTCGCTGCCGCGCTCGTAGCGGTCGTCGGGCGACTTCTCCAGGCAGCGCATGACGATGGTGGTGAGTCCCTGCGGCAGGCGCGAGTCGATCTCCGGCAGCGGCACCGGCTTCTCGTGCACGTGCTTGTAGCCCACGGAGAAAGCGTCGGCGCCGTCGAAGGGAGGAAAGCCGACGAGCGCCTCGTACATCACCACGCCCAGCGCGTAGAGATCGCTGCGCCCGTCCACCAGCTTCCCCATCGCCTGCTCGGGGCTCATGTAGTGCGGCGTGCCCATGGCGCGCCCGCTCGCCGTGAGCCGGCCGTGGAAGCGAGCCGTGGCGATGCCGAAGTCGGTGATGAAGGCGTTGCCCTCGTCGTCGAACAGGATGTTGTCCGGCTTCACGTCGCGGTGCACCACGCCGCGCACGTGGGCGTGCTCGAGGGCAACCGCCACCTGCGCCGCGGCCGCTGCCGTGACCTCGGGCGCCACCGCGCGCTCGCGCTGCACGCGGTCGGCGAGCGATCCGCCACTCAGGAAGGGCATGACGATGTACACCGTCTCCCCCTGCTGGCCGAAGTCGAGCACGGGACAGATGAACGGGTGCACCAGCCGCGCCGCTGCCTCCGCCTCGCGGCGGAAGCGCTCCGTCATCTCGCCATCGCGGGCGAGGTGCGCGTGCAGCACCTTCACCACCACCTCGCGGGCGAGGGGCATCTGCTCGGCGCGGAACACCGTCGCCATGCCGCCCCCGCCGAGCCGGCGAAGGATGCGGTACCGGCTGCCGGTGGCGCGGCGCAGCGCGCTGATCTCGTCGTCGGGCTTCTCGAGCGGGACGCCGCTCACGTCGGGAAGAGGACCGCCGCACCGGCTGCAGGTCGCAGCGAGGGCGCGGTTCCACGTGCCGCAGTCGGGACAGAACATCTCAGGCTCCGAGCTGCATCTGCACGAAGTCGTAGGGCGGCCACGGCCCGGTGAGCTCGAAGCGGAGCTCCGGAGTCTGCTTCCCCTGCTCCTCCACCTCGTGGCTGAAGTCGGCCCACCGCTCGTTGTCCACGAGGAAGGCGGCGCTCACCACGATGCCGGTGAGCTTCTCGGTGCGGAGCGCCACCGACGACACCGACGCGCGGCGCAGCACGCGGAGGCTCTCCGCCGCCGCCGCGGCGAGGTCGGCGCCGACCTCGCGCTCGTCCACCTCGCCGGGCCGCCACACGTGCACGCGCGCCGCGGTCCGGTTGTCCACGAAGTTCAGCGCGTCCGAGAGGGCGACGAAATGCAGCTCGAGCCAGCGCTGCACGGCGTCGCGGGACCGGAAGATCACCCCCATCGGCGCGGGGAGCATCGGTCCGCGGTGGTTGTAGGCCTCCACCACCGCGGCGAAGTGGTCGACCTGCTCGGGCGTGGCGTCCTGGCGCGCGTACGGGCTCTGCCCGCACACGGCGGCCACGTCGCGCACGACGATCAGCTCCGTGTCGGGCACGGGGGGTCGCACGTCGTGGGATTCCTGGAAGGTCACGCCGAACAGGGTCAGTGCCACGAGGCCTCACCGGGCGGGCTGGAGGGAGCCGGCGGGGTACGCCGGCCCGGGGAAACTAACCGTAGACGCGGCGGGGACGCCATGCGAAACGCTGGGTGCAGGCCCCTCACGCCTCCCGCGGATGTGGCCACTTCACCCCCGCCACGAGCTGGAATCCAAGTGCCCGCTCCCGCGACAGGTCCTCCAGCAGCTCGAGCTCACGCTTCACCGCCCCGCGCGCCGCGCGCCAACCGCGCCGCCGCCACGCGCTGCCGGTGATCTGCGCCTTCTCGCGCCAGGTCAACGCGGGCATGGCTGTCTCCGGCGTGCGCGCGCCAGCCGACGGTCCGCCGTCGCTCCAGTCCTGCACCACGAGGTCCACCAGACCGGCCGCACGGAGCATCTGCTTCCACTCCACGAGCAGCCGCGGCGTGAGGCCGAGCCGCTGCACCAGCTCCTCACGGTCCCCGCTCGCGATCTCCGATGTCCAGGTGGGAAGCAGCACCACCACGCGTCCGAGCGGCTTCGTGACGCGAACGAGCTCCGAGAGGGCCCGGGCCGGATCGCCTGCCGCCGCAATGTTCGGTTCGGCGATGGCCGCATCGAACACCGCCGTCTCGTGCGGCAGGTCGTCGAGGGGCGCGACCTCGAAGACGACGATCCCCTGTGCCGGCGATTCCCGCCGTCGTGCTTCCGCCTGCGCGATGCGCCTCGGGTCGGGATCCACCCCCGTCACCGCCGCGCCGGTGCGCGCGGCGAGCCACTCCGCCGTCACGCCGTCACCGCTCCCGGCGAGGAGCAGCTCCATCCCTCCCTTCGCCTCGGTGAGGGCGGCGACCTCCCGATACAGCTCCTCCCCCGTCGCCCGCCAGCGCCCAATCGTGACCAGCTGGACGAGGCGCAGGACGACAGGAATCGGGGGTGCGGCGATCTGTGGCACCCGTCGAAGATACTACAACGACCGGGCGCTCAGCCGGCGACCAGGCCCTGCATGTGCCGCACGCACGCCTCGCCCAGCCGGTCGGGCGCGTAGCCGCCCTCCATGGCGCTCACCACCCGCCCCCCGCACCACTGCTCGGCGCGACTCACCATCTCGCTCGTCAGACGCCCCACGTCGTCCATCTCGAGGGTGAAGCCGCCGAGCGGATCACCGGCGAGGGAATCGAATCCCGCCGAGATGATCAGGAGATCGGGAGTGAAGCCCATCGTGGCCTCGTCCACCGCGCGCAGGAACTCACTCACGTACCGCTCGCGCGGCAGGCCGGCGGCGAGCGGCACGTTCCACACGCTGCCGTGAGGACCGCGATCGTCTGCCGCACCGGTACCGGGGTACCAGGGCCACTGATGCATGGAGACGAAATGGATGTCCGGCGTGTCCTGCACCAGCGCCTGCGTCCCGTTGCCATGGTGGACGTCCCAGTCCACGATCAGCACCCGGTCCGCGCCATGGCGCTCGCGCGCGTAGTGCGCGCCGATGGCGACGTTGCCGAACAGGCAGAATCCCATCCCCGCTCCGCGCAGCGCATGGTGGCCCGGCGGGCGCACGGCGCAGAAGCTCCGCCGCGGCCCTTCCCCGAACGCGAGGTCGATCGCGTCGAGCACCGCGCCGGCGCCGGCAGTGCCGGCGTCCCACGAGCCCTCGCTCTCCACCGTGTCGGCATCAAGGCGTCCGCCTCCCGCCTGCGCGAGGTCGCGCACCATGGTGATGTACGCCGGATCGTGCGCGAGGGCGAGCTCCTCTTCCGTGGCATGACGCGACTCCCGGTGCTCGAGCGCGCCGAACAGGTCGAAGTCGTTGCGGAGCGCGCGCGTCACCGCGCGCAGGCGGCCGACGTGCTCGGGATGGCCCCACCCGGTGTCGTGGCGGCCGCAGTCGGAATTGGAGATGAACGCGACGGTGCTCATGATGCTCCACGAAAGCGGCGCGACGCCGTCTCGGCAAGCAGGGCGACCAGCACGAGCACGAGCAGCACGAGTGGAAGCCGGTTCGACGTCGAGCCCCCCGACGGTGCCGACGCGCTGGATGGCGCACCGAGCGCGGCGACGAGGGCGGCGCGCGGTGCAGCGTCGCTGCGGCCGCTCGCTGCGCTATCCGGCGAGGCACGTTCCGGCGCCACGAGTCCGGTCATGCGAGACCACCACGCGCGGTGCGCATCCTCGCCGGCGCTCCCATCCTGCATCCGCCAGCGCCAGCTCTCGTCGTACCCCACGGCAGCGGCACGTCCTGTCCCGGCGCGGCGAATCGCCACCACCACGCCGGCCGCCTGACGCTCGAGCGGCACCGCATCGTCGCGCATCGCGACGAGCGGGCGCAGGGGAAGATCGGCGCGCGTAAGCGTATCGCCCTCCAGCAGTATGCGGCCGGGCCGGCGCGCTCCCGCCCGGGCCGGTGCGATGCCCCGCAGCACGCCTACATCGAGCGCACTGCCGACGATCACCGCACCCCCGCCTTGCGCCACGAACCGCGTGATCGCCGGAGCGAGATCGGCCGCCGTGCTGTCGAGCGCGATCACGGCGTCGTAGCGCGCCGTGTCCAGCGGCAGCAGGGACGCATCCACCACCGACACTCCCGGCGCGACGGGGAGCCGCCCGCGCACCCGCCATCCCGCCTCGCCGAGTGCGGCCAGCACGAACCGGCTCTCCCACCCCGCCCTGCCGAGCACGAGCACGTCCCGGCGATCGGTGCGCGCCGGCAGGGACGACGACGCATCGAAGCTCGACTGACGTGCCGTCAGCGGACCCACGAGGTCCGATGCCTCGACCCTCGCGCCCTTCGCGGCGCGGATGCTGTCGATCACTCCGACCGAATCGCGAAGCACCACCACGTCGCCACTGTCCGCCACCACGCGCACGTGCACCCGCCCCGCCGGCTCCCGCGCGCGCTCCGCGGACAGGGCCATCGCCGGCACGTCGCCCCGCCAGCTCACACGGACGCCGGTGTTGCGCAGCGCGGCGAGCCACGAGCGCTCCATCGCCGGAACCGCTCCATCCACGTCCACGTCCAATGCGCCCGCCTGCGGCGAGGCGGTCACGCGCCGAAGCGCCTCGCCGAGCGTGGACGCGCGCGTCGCCACGCTGCCTGCTCCTGGCCGACCGGCGCGTATGCTCCGCCACAGGGCGAACGCCAGCACGGTCACGAGCGCGAGCCGCAGCGCCCACTCCACTCCCCGACGCCACTCAGCGCGTGAGGGCATACACCACCAGGTTCACGGCGAACTTCGTGTTGTCCACCGAGAGAAAGCGCTTGTTGTCGGGGTGGTAGTTCCACTCCGAGCTGTAGTCCTTGCTGCTGTAGATGAGCGACAGCCTTCCCTCGTGCTCGGCGCCGGAGAGCGTCTTGTGCACCAGGTTGTCCCCCCAGCCGTTCAGCTCGTGCGACGTGGTGGGAGGGCCGTCCTCGAAGGTGAAGAAGCAGCGATAGAGTGGGTGCCGGTTGGAGATGCCGCGGAGCGGGCCGTACACCCGCGTCAGCTCCTCGGTGGCCGTCTTGTGGAACACACCGTCGATGTCGTGGTTGTGGTCGTCCACGAAAAGCAGCCCGCCACGCTCGGCAAAGGCGCGCAGGTTGTCGCGTTCCGCCGCGGTGAGGCGCACCGGCAGGTGACCGGTGAGGAACACGAGCGGATAGCGGAACAGCGCCGGCGCGGACAGCGGCACGATCACGCCGGTCGGGGCCACGTCGATGGAGGTGTAGCGCGCCACCGAGTCGATCACGTTGGCGGGGACCATCGGCGCGCTGTCCCAGTCGCCGGAATCATACTGCGCGGTGGCGAACACGAAGTCGCTCATGGCGCGCCGCTCCACGCCGGCAGCGACTCGCGATGTACGGGCGCACCGCCGAGCGCGCGGCGCACCCGCGCCCATGCCAGCGCCACCTGGCTTGGCGAGCCCCGTCGCGTCACCCGCGCCGCCGTGTCCAGCACCGCGGCCAGTGCAGGTGAGTCGCCCAGCGCGCCGACACGCATCACGAGCAGCGAATCGGCCGCCGCCTCGCGGTCGGTGGCGAGCAATGCACTCGCTCGCGCGAACGCTTCGGCGCGCCGACGCGCCATGGGGTCGGCGGTGTAACGCTGGTCGAGCACGGCGGTGCTTCCCTTTTCCTTTCCAGAGAGCCGCGCGTGCGCCACGTCCACGATCACCGATGACGACCGTCCGCGCAGGTAGATGCGCTCCGCCTGACGCGCGCGCTCGATGGCAGCGAGCGCGCGGCGCATGGGCGGGAGTGCCTGCGCTGGCTCACCCTGCTCGAGCGCGCGGCCGGCGTCCCACATCGCGTTGTACGCCTCGAGCAGCGGCTTGTTCAGGGCGAGGATCGGCGTCTCGTCACCCTCCACGTCCATCGGCGAGCCGGCGTCTGTTCCGGCCGCGCGCGCCCGTTCGAGCAGCTGCTCGGGAGTGAGCTTCCCCTCGGGAAGTCCTGCCTCTCCCTCCTCGCTCAGCGGCTCGCCGCCCGTACGCTGGAAGACCACGTCGCCCACGCGCCGGCGCAGACGCGCCTGGTCAGCCGCGATGCGCCGCGACTCGGTGACGAGGGCGGGCCGGTCGAGCGAGCGACGGCGCTTGTCGAGCGCCTCCGTGAGCGTGATGAGCATGCGCTGGCTGAGCACCTGCGCGTCCGCGTCCGGCGGCGGTGCAGCCTCCACGGCGACCGAGTCGTACTCCCCTGCGCGCGCCACGCGCAGCGCGCGCGTCTCCGAGCTCCCCACGCCGGGACCGGTGACGTCGTTCGCGTCGCGCGCCACGGCGCGCATCTGCACGACGTCGCCCGGCTTGAGCGCCAGTGAGTCGAGCGATATCCGCGTGGACAGCTCCCCGTCGCGACGCCCGCCGAGCGAGGTGCGCGCCAGCACGGCCGACCGGAAGGTGAACGTCTCCTCCTGTCCCGAGCTGACGATGATCTCGAAGCTGGCATCGCGCAGGCCGACGTCGTCCCGAAGCTGTGCGCGCAGGAGCAGTGTGCCGGTACCGGTCCGCACGGTGGTGTCGCGCACCGGCGAGAGCAGGGTGACGGCAGGAGGCGCGTCGGCGATCGGCGCCAGCACCACGAGCCGCTCGCGTCCCCCCTCCACTGCCGAGCGCAGGCGAAGGAGCGCCGGCCTCGACGGCATCCTGATGGCGAGCGACCAGCCTCCATCGCGCGCCGATGCCGGAAGCGCCGTGGAGTCCAGCGTTCCTCGCACGAGGGAAGCACTGCCGCCGCCGCTCACGACGACGGAACTGCCGACCAGCGCGTCGACGCTCGTCGGGTCGTCGAGCGTCGTGGTGCGGCCCCCGGAGTAGGCGGGTGCGCGCACGGTCACGCGCAACGTCGCCAGCGGATCCGCCACCCGATCCGGGCGAGCGGCTCCGGGCACCGTGGCGATGTCGGGCACCAGCGCGCCCACGCGGATTATCCGCTGGCTCAGCGCGAGCAGGACGATTGCCGCGAGCACCGACGCCGCGGGGCCGGCGAGGGCGCGGCCGAGGGTACGGCGTTCCGTGCTCCACCACGGCACGGCGAGCGCCTGTGCCTCCACCTCCGCCGTCGACGGCGCTTCTGCGGCGGTGACGAGCGCATAGCGGAGTGCGGGATGACGCTCCTCCACCCAGAGCGCGACGCGCGCCAGCGACCGGGCATTCCACCCGCGTGCTCCCAGCAGCACGGCGACGAAGATCCCGATGCTCCCCACGAGCATCGCCCCTGCCGGTGGCAGGGCGATGAGGCGCGCCACGGCCAGGCTCGCGAGCGTCACGCTCGCACCGATGCACGCCGCGCGCAGCACGACGACCGTGAGCACCAGTCGCTGCAGCGAGACCAGCCGCTCACGCGCCGTCATGCGGCCTCCGGCTCGCTCCGCCCACGCACCAGCAGCTCCAGCAGGGCGCACGCCAGCGCCATCGCCAGCAGCCAGGGCGTCAGCGATGCAGGACGCTCGTCGCCGTTGGCCAGCGCACTGCCGGTCGCAGTGCCCAACCCGGCGGCGAGCCTTGCCAGCCGCGACGAATCGACGGGCGTTCCCATGCTTCCACGCGAGCGTGAGCAGGCATCGGTCAGGCCGCTCACGATGCGCTGGAATGGCGGTGACAGCGGAAGGTCACCGGCCACCGGCACGCCGATGCCCACGCGACGCACGCATCCCTCGCCAAGCGCGCGCTCCACCGCCGCCGGTGCGCCGTCGGCCCAGCGGGCGAGCACCGCTCCGTCACCGGTCACCACCTCGCGCCCCAGCGCAGCCACGATCACGTCGTCGCCCATCGCCACGGCCGTCGGCACGAGCGGGCGCGCGCCGATCGAGTCCCACCGCACCACCACGCCTCCGCGCCGCGCAAAGGCGCTGTCCGCCTCGCCAAGGGCGCCACGTACGATGCGCACGGCACTCGACGACGCCTCCACCGCACGTCCATGCAGCGCCGGGCCGAGCACGTCGTCGTCGCTCACCGCGTGCTCGAGGGCTGGTGTCGCCGTGGAGTCCACCGCTGCGGCAAGGCGCACCAGCCTGATGCTGCCGGGCCACATGGCGCGAATGCTGTCGGTCGCCGCATCGAGC
>CAMLIU010000045.1 GCA_946479995.1 uncultured Gemmatimonadota bacterium
TTCATCATCTTCGGCGGATGCGCCCACACCTTGAAGTTGTAGGGCATCATGAAGTGCTTCGCGATGCCGGCGCCGAACACGCCGTGGATCAGCTCCTCGAAGTTGTGGAAGCGCGCCAGGTCGAGCGGCTGCTTCTGCGCCTCGATGACCCCCATGAGGCACTCGAGGACGACCTCCTTCGGCAGGTACTTGATGTTGTTCTGGAAGGGATACGGCAGGAACCGGTCGCACATCCACACCCAGCTCTCGCGCAGCAGGAGCTGGTACTCGTCGCCGAGCAGCTTGTCGAACAGGCGGTCGAAGTACTCGTAGTGCGAGAAGAGGACGTGGCCGCCGATGTCGTAGATGAAGCCGTTCGCGCTCCTCTCGCTCGACGCCAGACCGCCCACGTGGTCGCTCGCCTCGAGCATGAGGAAGTTGTCGTAGCCCAGCTCGCGCAGCCGGTAGCCGGCGCCAAGGCCGGTGGGGCCGGCGCCGATGATGACGACACGGGGTGTCCCCGTGGCGTCGGGGCGATGAGGCGAGTTCGTGCGAATCGGTTCCATGAGTCAGCAGTGGGAATACGGCAGTGTCACGGCGTGAGCGCGAGCGAGGACTCCTCGGCGGGGCGTGCCCACGCGCGCGTCGCGACGTAGCGCCTGAGCGCGTCGTCGAGCGACGGCATCAGCGAGCCGCGAGCACTGTCGAGCGCCGCGAAGGCGGGGCGAGGAGCGACCAGGCCGAGTTCACGGTGTGAACACTCCCGCACCAGCGACTCGTCCACGCCAGCCATGCATGCAGCGCGCCGCGCGAGCCCGGCCCAGCTCACCGCGCCCCGGTTGGCCAGGTGCCAGATCCCGCGTTCGCCGTCAATGAGGAGGTCGAGCGCGGCGTGAACGAGGTCCGGCACGTAGGTGGGAGACACGACCAGATCCCCCGCCGCGTCGAAGGGGACACCCGACGCCAGTGAGCGCAGCGCGAGGGTGACGAAGTTCCAGTCGTCCCACGGACCGACGAATGCCGCCGTGCGGATGACGAGGGAATCGCCGTGGACATCGAGCACGCGTGTCTCGGCCGCCGCCTTGGTGGCGCCGTACACATTGCACGGCGACACGGGATCCGTCTCCACGTACGGCCGGTTCGTGCGCCCCGCGCCGTCGAACACGAGGTCGGACGAGAAGAGCACGTACGGGATGCCGCGCGCGGCACAGGCGCGGGCGAGCGTCTCCGCCCCCACCACGTTCGCCCGGTGTGCCGCCTGTGGCTCCCGCTCGGCGTCGTCCACGCGCACATGGCCCGCGGCGTTGATCACCGCCCACGGCGCGAAGTCGTCGAGCGCCCGGGTGACCGCACGTTCGTCGGTGATGTCGAGCCTGTCTCGGCTGGTGCCAACGCAGGCGAGTCCCCGCTCCCTGCAGAGGCGCACGAAGGCGCTGCCCAGGGTGCCGCGGGCTCCGGGGACGAGGATCGGCCGCGCGGACGAGAGCGTGTCGGATGCCGGCAGGGGCCGGTCCTCGGATGGGCATCCGTAGGCGGCACGTTCCGGGCAGCGCCACCAGCCGGGCGATTCCAGGGCGGGGTGCGCCACGGGCTCGCCGCGTGCGAGTGCCCGCGTCATGGAGGCGAGCGCCGTTCGGCGCGGCGTCGGGGCGCGCACGTCGAACAGCCCCGGCTCGTAATGGCCGTCGAGCCGCGTGACCAGCGAGTTCCAGTCCCTGGTGCCAAGGGCCGCCCACGCGGTCACGGCAATCACGTCCGCCCCGTGGGCACGAGCATCCGTCGCAGCCTGCCAGACTTCCTGCAGCCACCGCAGCTGCTGCTCCCGCGTACAGCCCAGGTGCGCCTCGGTGACGGCCACGGGAAGGCCGTAGCGCTCCCACGCCTGTTGCAGGAGCCGCCGCGGACCCATGAGGGACGCCTCGGCAACCCGCACCGCTTCCACATCGGCGTAGTGGTCACGCCCGTTGCCGCCGCGGGCGTGCTCCGGATAACGATCGAGCCGCTCGTCGAGCCAGCGCTCGCTGGTGACATAGTGGTTGATCCCGAGGATGTCGGGCGCACACTCGTCGCCCACGGCGCGCGCGATGGCGTCGTGCGACACCCCGCAGTAGAGCGCATGCTCGTGCATGGGGTGGCCGGGCTGCACGCGACCGGTCAGCAGGTCGAACGTCAGCCAGCGCCGCTCGTTCTCGAAGGCCGCCTGGTAGCCCAGCCGCGGCGTGGCATGGCTGAAGCCGAGGTCCTCCGTCTGCACGAGCTGGGCGGCGGGCGTGACCGCGCGAATGGCGCGCATGGCCAGCCGCGTGGCGCGGATCTGGTTCAGCGTCGCGCACCAGAACGAGCGCGGATCGCGCGCGTGCGGATACCACGTGCCGTACAGCGCACTGAATCGCGCCGTGGTGAGCGGCTCGTTGACCGGCGAGAAGCGCCGGACCCACGGATAGCGCCGCGCCACGGAAGCGGCGAATTCGGCCAGCCCCTCCGCAAACCCGTCGTCGAGAAGATTCGTGTGCAGCGGCCCGCTGCCGTGATGCACGAGCCCGACAATCGGCTCGATGCCCAGCTCGCGGAGCCGGCGCATGGCGGCGTCCGCGTGCGCCCACCGCCCCACCGCGGTCGGAGCCCCGGCGACGTGCTCCCAGAGGATCGGATAGCGGATGGTGCGTACACCCAGCTCGGCGATGCGCTCCAGGTCTTCCACCCGACCGTAGTGCCCCGTCAGCGCGAGCTGGTCGTGCTGGCGATCGCCGACGCGATTCAGCGTGCACTCGAACCCAGCCCAGACTTCAAGCGGCGGACGCGCGACTTCTTTCGTCATGGCTGCGTGACGACGCGCAGCACGGCGCTCAGCCTTCCGGTCCGTCGGCCGTGACGTTCAGCGCGGGCGCGCGAGTGCGCGGTCGGTGTGCCACGACGGGTGCAGATGTCACGCGCTCCACTGCCCGGCGCGAGCCGGCGAGTCGCGGCGCCTCCGCGGCCTGGATGGCCTGCTGGAGGATGCGCTCCATCCGCGACACGATGCTGGACCAGGAGTTGTGCGACGCCTGCTCGAGGCCGAGCTCGAGAAGCGCATCGTCGGGCGAGACCGCGGCCTGCCGAGCGGCAGCCACGAACTCCTCCGGCGTGCGGGCGACGGCCACCACCGGGGTGAAGTGATGCAGGACGTCGGCGATCGGCGTCGAGACGATCGGCTTGCCACCCGCCATGTACTCGAGCGTCTTCGTCGGGTTGATGTACTCGGTGGCTTCGTTGAGCGCGAAGGGCATGAGGCAGACGTCGAATCCCTTCAGGTACGATGGCAGCTCGGCGTAGTCGCGCTGGCCGAGCCAGTGAAGGTTCGGCGCCTGCGGCAGCTCGGCCGGATCCACCTTGACCACGGGACCGATCATCACCACCTGCATGTCCGGCAGCTCCGCCGCGAGCGTGCGGAGGAGATCGTAGTCGAGACGCTCATCGATCACGCCGTAGTAGCCGAGCACCGGCCCCTCGATCCGCGCGAGGTCGGCCGGGATGCTGACGTCGGCCGTGCGTGCGCTCGCGAAGTGCGCCACGTCCACGCCGCAGCCGAAGAAATGCACGTTCTCGTGATAGCGGGACTTGCTCTGCATGAGCTTGTGGCCGCCCGTGAAGACCACGTCGGCCTCGGCGAGCAGGTAGCGCTCCCGATCGATCAGCTCCGTGGGCGCGAAGCGGAACTTCGACAGCTCGTCCATGCAGTCGTAGACGACAATGCGCTCGTCGAACGCGCCGATCATCGCCGGCGCCGGCATCGGCGTGTAGAACCAGTGCACGGGCTGGTCGAACTGGCCGCCGAGGGGGCCGTCGTCGGCGAGCTGGCGGACGAGCAGGTCGCGCACGATGGCGATGGACTCGTCGTAGCGTCCCCGAAGCGCGTCCGGCAGGCGCGGGACCGCGCGCAGGACGCCTTCGTGTGGACGCGACATGTCGAGTCGCGGGGCGGTAATGTCGTCGCCGTGGATCGGCTCCTCGACGAAGAGCACAGGTCCACGGCGCGCGAGCCGCGACAGCAGCTGCTGCGGACGCTGCCAGACGAAGTCCCAGCGCAGGTGGCTGTGGACGATGTAGGACGTGCCTGCCTCTCCCGCCAGCGGCGTGGCGAGCGGTCTCGTGATGTTCATTCGGCGTGGTGGTGAGTGAGGCCGGACACGGCCGCTGATCGTCTGCCGTGGATAGGGCAAACCTCATGCCCCAAGCCACATATGGAAGCACCACGCGGGTGGAAGCCGGAGGCTCCACCCGCGTTGCACGCCACGTCCGCGCGTCAGTGCGATCGCGTCAGGCGCTCACCGCATCCGGCATCGTGTGCTCCTCGAGCCGCGCGCGCCACGTCCGCACGATCTCCTGGTAGCGCGCGCCCACGGGGCGGATCCGACGCTGGAGATCGTACATCCCCACCGGGTGCAGGTCGTTCCGCTCGACGCGCAGCGCGTGCTGCCAGTCGATCTGGTCGGTGAGCGAGTACCAGGTGAACCCCTTCACCGGCACGCCGGAGGCACGTAGCGTCATCAGCTCGTCCCACTGCCGGTCGAGCCAGTCCACAGCGTGATCGCTCACGCAGTTGGTCTCGCAGTGGAAGATCGGAAGCCCGTACCGATGATAGTAGGAGGCCGCCAGGCGCTGGAAACCCATCGGCGTGCGACAGGTGGTCGAGCGGCCGGTGGAGGTCACGCGGTGCTCGCAGGTGGAGTAGTAGTCCACCCCCAGCCAACGCTGGCCGACCGCGCGTCGCTCGCGGAAGAAGCTCAAGTCGTTCGACGTGACGCCGTGCTCGTTGAGCAGCCGGGCCATGCCGGGCGCCAGCTCGTGGCCCGTGGTGAGATCCACGGAGAGGAACTTGAAGGCGTTCCAGCGATCCGCTTCCATCTGCGCGGCGCGACCGGCCGCGTGGAAGTGCTCGATGGATTCCCCCTGCACGATGATCGCGTCGGGGCGCTCGACGAGGATGGCTTCCACTGCCAGCTCGTGCGCCATGCAGAGGTTGCGCATGGCGCGCACGAAGGCCGCTTCGCTCGCCTCGCACTCGTTCCACCATCCACGCAGCGCCGAGAAGCTGGCGCAGACGAAGATTTCGTTGACGGGCGTGAAGTGGCGGATCCACGGATACCGCCGCGCGAATGCACCGGCGTAGGAGGCGAAAAGGACGGGGAACGCCTCGTCCTGGAATCCGCCCAGCCACGACGGCACGCCGAAGTGACAGAGGTCCGCGATGACCGTGATCCCGAGATCGCGCAGGCGGTGCATCTGCGCGTCGCAGATCTCCCAGTCGTAATGGTCAGGGGCGGTGTGTACGCGATAGTACGGAGGGCCGTAACGCAGCGCGTTGAGGCCGGACTCGCGCACGAGGGCGAAATCTTCCTCCCACCGCGCGTAGTGGCCGCACTTGTCCATCTGGTCGATGCGTGCACCGCCCGCGATGGTGGGATAGCTGTTCTCGACGCCAGTGGCGAAGAGGAATGGGCTGATGGGGGGCATTGCAGGGAGGGCACCGTGACCGGCGTGCCGGTCACCGTGATGGAGTCCGTCGGTCGAGCCTGGAGGTGCATCGACCCGTCAATGAAGGACGAGCGAGTGCGCCTCCCGCCACGGGGAAATTTCAGCCCTTTCGCGCCGCTCTGCGTCCCACGGTCTGGGAGCCTTCGGCACGTCCGGGCCGCGTAGCTAATACACGCCGAGCATAGGGCGCGATCCCTACTTCCCGTGCCTTCGCGCGGAAGGTCCGCCCATGGTCGATGGTATGCCCGGACTCGTCCTGCCACTGATGCACCATCTCGTGCAGCAGGGTGTGGAGCGTTTCCGTCCACCCGTGCCGGCGGAGATGAGCCCGGCTGAGGGCAATCTCGGCCGGCTCGCCGCCGGGGGTAGCGGCGGTGTAATGGCCGAGCCGGCTTTTCATCCGTCGCGAGACGCGGATGTCGATCTCCTTCAGCCGTCCCTGGAAGTGCCGCACGTTGTACCGGTGATGCCACGCCTTGAGCTGATCGGCAATCGCCGTGTCGTCCACATGCGTGCGCTCGCGTCGCGCCGCCGCCCGCGCCACCCGGATAGGATGCGCGAGGATGACCCGCTGCGCTGCCCGCCGCTCGACGCGGGTGCGACCCTCAACGAAGGTGACGATGGCGTGGAGCACCGGCTCCGGGGCCGAGAGGTAGCCTTCGTGCACGCGGAGCTCGCCGCCGCCGAAGCTCACCATCACGTTGCGGTTGCGCGTGAGCCGACACCTCGTGATGCGGTGCAGGCCGAGGTGCTGGAGTCGTGCGAGCAGCTCGTCGGCGTTGTGGGGCGTGCCGTTGTTGAATCCCAGCTCGAGCTGCGCCTCGTCGCGGCGGCCGCGGAGGAGGCGCATCAGCGTGCGAAGCACTTGGCGGGGCCGGCGACGAAGCCGCCGTCGCTGGCGGACCAGAGGAGGGTGGACACTTCGATCTGCTCCGGGGTGATGCGAATGCTGTTGACGGACGAGGGGCGTCCGCCGCGCATGCGGTTGGATACCGTCCCCGCCGTAGAAATAACCGTGCCCTTTCGTGTGTGCTCGATGTAGTGAATCGCTTCCTGGTGGTCGTGCCCGCACAGCACGAGATCGACGCCGAGATCGGCGAACGCACCGAGGGCCCGCCTCGTGTTCTTGAGCCCGTGCCGCTGCGAGAGCTCACCCTTCATCGGATTGTGGTGCATCACCACCACGCGTGCGTCCCCCGCGGGACTATCGGCGAACACGCTCCGCAGCCGGTCCACCTGCGCGCGCCGGACGATGCCGATGATGGAGATGTCGCGGAGGTTCCAGGTGAGTGTCTGCCTGGTGACGCCATGCGACGTGTTCAGGCCGGCGAAGGTCGCGCCGGGCACGCGCAGCACCGGCTCGATGTCGTCGGAGATGAAGCGGCGGTACGTGGCGAGCATCGCGCGGTCGTCACCGAGCCCGAGCGGCGACTTCCACCATTGCACGTCGTGGTTGCCCGGAATGCAGATGACCTTGCTGTGTTGCGACGCATGGCGGATGAAGGCCCGCGCCCGCTGGAACTCGCCGGACCGGGCGCGCTGCGAGAGGTCCCCCGAGATGGCGACCACGTCGTAGCGACGCTCGGCGATGAGCGCCTCCATCGCCTCGTACTGCTCCGGCACCGCTGGATGGCCGAAGTGCAGGTCGGAGCAGTGAAAGACGGTGGTCATGGTGCGTTCAGAGCCTTGCGATGACGGCGTCGGTGAACTGGTCGGTACTGGCGGTGCCGCCGAGGTCGCGGGTGACGGTCTTCTTCTCGCGGATCGTGGACTCGAGGGCGTTCCGGATCCGCGTCGCGCGCTCGTCGTCGTTCATGTATTCCAGCATCATGCAGGCAGCGAGCACGAGCGCCGACGGGTTGGCGACCCCCTTCCCTGCAATGTCAGGTGCCGTGCCATGCACCGCCTCGAAGATCGCGCCTCCGTGTCCGATGTTGGCCCCGGGCGCGAGGCCGAGCCCGCCGACGAGCCCCGAGATCTGGTCGGAGAGGATGTCGCCGAAGAGGTTGGTCGTGACGATGACGTCGAACCGCTCCGGATGGAGGACGAGGTTCATCGCCGTCGCATCCACGATCATCTCCTGGAACTCGATGTCCGAGTACTCATGGGCGATCATGCGGCCGACGTCGAGGAACAGGCCGGACGAATACTTCAGGATGTTCGCCTTGTGCACGAGCGTGACCTTCTTCCGCCCGTGCTGCATCGCGTAGTCGAACGCGTAGCGGATGATCCGCTCGGAGCCGGCGCGGGTGACGATGGCGATGGACTCCGCCGCGGCGCGCGGATCGCTGCCCACCCGGATGTAGTGTTCGATGCCGACGTACAGTCCCTCGGTGTTCTCGCGCACGAGGACGATGTCGATGTCGTCGAACCGCCCGCCCTTCACGATCGTGTGCGCCGGGCGGACGTTCGCGTACAGGTCGAAGGTCTTGCGCAGCGCCACGTTGATCGAGCGGAACCCCTCCCCCACCGGGGTCTCGAGCGGTCCCTTGAGCGCGATGCGCGTGCGCTTGATGGAATCGAGCGTGGCATCGGGGATCGGGTCCCCGTACTTCGCCACGCCGGCCTGGCCGGCGTACTGCGGATCCCATTCGATGTCGGCGCCGGCGGCCTCGAGGATGCGGACGGTGGCGCTGCTGATGGACGGCCCGATGCCGTCGCCGGAGATGAGGGTGACTGGTGTGGCCATGTCGTATTGGTCGGTCGGCCTATGGGGCCGAAATCAGGTCGGCAAGGTGCGCAGCGAGGCTCGAGAGCAGCGCGCGCGAGAAGGTCGGTGACGAGTCGCTGCGGACGTCGCCGATCCAGCGGATGTCGCCCATGCGCGCGTCCACCACGGCGACGTGGAGGACGGCGGCTCCCTCACCCGAGGGAAGGCGGTCGAATCGCAGCTCCACCGGCAGGAGCACGGCTCGCGCCGACTCCTGCAGTGCCACCATGGTCCGCAGCTGCGTGGCGAGCGACCCGCCGATGCGATCGCCCGCCACGACCGACGGGTTCGCGAGCGCACGCACATCCAGCGTGTAAGCGTCGACGGCGTACGTCGGGTTGAGCCTCGACGCGCGCTCGAGCGCCTCCGGGAGGACCCACTGACGATCCACGGCGCGCGCGGCGAGCTCGGCGCGAATGGAATCGTCAAGGGCCCGCAGCAGCTCGCGCGAGCGCGGCACCCGGGCCGCCCAGCCGAGGGCGTCGGTCTCGCGGAACATCTGCGTCGGCGCCACGACGACCTGCTGCGATACCAGCGCAGCAAG
>CAMLIU010000046.1 GCA_946479995.1 uncultured Gemmatimonadota bacterium
GGTCCTGCGCCACGCGCATGGTGCGCTTGGAGCCGAACGAGAGCTTCTTCGCCGCCTCCTGCTGGAGGGTGGACGTGGTGAACGGCGCCTGCGGGTTCTTGCGGCGCTCGCGGCGCTTGACCTCGGTGACCGGGAAGCTCTTCCGCCCCTCGAGGTCCTTCAGGATGCGATCGGCTTCAGCCTGGTTGCCGATCTCCGCCTTCTTGCCGTCGATCTGGTGCAGCCGAGCGGAGAAGCGCTGGCCTTCCTTCTCCAGCAGCGCCTCGATGGTCCAGTACTCCACGGGCTTGAATGCCCGGATCTCACGCTCGCGCTCGACGATCAGCCTGAGCGCGACCGTTTGAACACGCCCTGCCGAAATTCCCTTCTTCACCGTCTTCCAGAGCACGGGGCTGGCCTTGTAGCCCACGAGGCGGTCGAGCACGCGGCGCGCCTGCTGGGCCTCCACCTTGCGGTCGTCGATCTCGCCGGCCTGCTGGATGGCGTTCTGCACGGCGTCGCGCGTGATCTCGTGGAAGAGCACTCGCCGCACGGGTACGGTGGCCTGGCCACGCTTCGGGCGGATCTGCTCCGCCACGTGCCAGGCGATGGCCTCTCCCTCGCGATCAGGGTCGGTGGCGATGAACACTTCACGGGAGTCCTTCGCTGCGTTCTTCAGCTCGGCGATGGTCTTCTCCTTTCCGGGAATGGGCACCAGCTCGGGCTCGAAGCCCTTGTCGATGTCGATGCCGAGCTTCTTGGCCGGAAGGTCCATGATGTGGCCGACGGTGGCCCGCACCCGGTAGCCTCGGCCGAGGTACTTGCCGATCGTCTTCGCCTTGGCAGGGGACTCGACGATGACGAGGGAGGTGGAACCGGCCGGTGCGGGCGGATACTCCTCCTCCACCGTCGCGGCCTTGCGGCCTCGCGCGGGGGACTTCTTCGCCGTGGCTCGCTTCGCGGTGGTCTTCTTCGCGGCGGGACGGCGGGTCGTTGTGGTCTTCTTCGCAGCCATTGGCTCTAGTGTACGGTCTGGGATTCCGCCGCGGGGCCCTGCTCGGAAAAGCCGGTCCCTTCCATCATGGCGCGCAGGTCGTCGAGGGCGATGCGGCCGTCGAACTGCACCATGGCGCGCTCGATCACCTGCTCGAGCTCGGCGGGGTCGAGCGCTCCGGAACCGGAAAGGGCCAGCAGGTGTCCCCACGCTTCCGGGGCAAAGCGGCCCCGCTCGTGTGGTCCGAGAACGCGAATCATCGAAGTCTCCTGTGCACGCCGTCGCCGACGCAGCCTATGCGCTGCCTCGCGCCGAGCGTCATCATATCGTTTCGTTCGACACCGGGAATGTGTCGTGGGTCCACGACCGGTGCTGGTGCAACGGTCCCGGAGCGCGCGGCGCGACATCGGCCGACACTCCGGGACCGGCGATAATCACTCTAAGGTAGTGGCCGCGTCAACGGGGGTTGGAAAATTCCTTCCCTTACAGTTCAGCCCGGCTGGAGCTTCTCCAGCACCCGTTCGGTAACGCGTTGTGCGTCAAGGCGATCCACGCTTATGACGATATCCGCCTGCTCGTAGAGCGGTCTGCGGGCCGCGAGCAGCTTCTCGAGCTCGCCTCGCGGGTCTGGCCGGTTGAGGAGGGGGCGCCCGGCCGTCGCGGCACCCATCCGGTGGATGGCCACCTCCGGGCTCACCTTGAGGTAGATGAGTCGCGCCCGCGGGAGCAGCAGTGCACGGTTCTCGTCGCTCAGGATCCAGCCGCCTCCGGGCGCGAGCACCATCCCTCCGGTTTCGGCCAGCTCACGGGTGAGCACGGTCTCCTGCTCGCGGAACCAGGACTCGCCGCGCTGGCCGAAGATCTCCGGCACGCTCATGCCGCAGCGGCGCGTGATCTCGGTGTCGAAGTCGAGGAAGCTGCGGTGGAGCGCCTCGGCGAGGAGCTCGCCGACCGTGCTTTTCCCCGCCCCGGCAAGACCGACCAGGACGACGTGTGGGACGGACGGATCAGCCGCCGACCCGGGACGCGAGGTGAGAAAGGTAGCCATCGAGATTCCTCCGAATCTCGGGTAGCGAATCGCCGCCGAACTTCTCCAGCATCGCATTCGCGAGCACGAGCGCCGCCATCGCCTCGGCAATCACGCCCATCGCCGGCACTGCGGTGACGTCGCTGCGCTCGGCGACGGCCTGCGCCGGCTCACCGGTGGCGGCGTCCACCGTGGCGAGGGGGCGCATGAGGGTACTGATGGGTTTCATGCCGACGCGCACGACGAGGGGCTCGCCGGTGGTCATGCCGCCCTCGAGGCCACCGGCATTGTTGGTGGCTCGCTGTACGTTGCCGGCGCGCGTGCGGCCGGGCGCGGGGGCGACCTGGTCGTGCACCTCGGAACCGGGCACGCGCGCCGTACCGAAGCCCATGCCGATCTCGACGCCCTTCACCGCCGGGATTGACATCATCGCCGCGCCGAGCTGCGCGTCGAGCTTGCGGTCCCACGACACATGCGAGCCGAGTCCCACGGGCAGGCCATCGACGACGACTTCACAGACCCCGCCGAGGGTATTTCCGGCGCGCTTGGCGACGTCGATGCGGGCGATCATCTCCCGCTCGGCATCGGCGTCGAGCGTGCGCAGCGGCGAGGCATCAGCCGCGTCGTTGAGGTTCGCGGGCAGCAGGCCGGGACGTTTCGCATCCACGCCGCCGAGGTGGATCAGGTGACTGCCGATCGTCACGCCGAGCTCGGAGAGGAGCTTGCGGGCGATGGCGCCGGCAGCGACGCGCGCCGTGGTCTCACGCGCCGATGCGCGCTCCAGGATGTCCCGCGCGTCGCTGCGATCGTACTTGAGGATGCCCGCGAGATCGGCGTGGCCGGGCCGCACGCGCGTGACGTTGCGACGGCGCGGGCCCTCGGCGTCGGTGTCTCGCGGCGCGGGATCCATGATCTCCTGCCAGTTCTTCCAGTCGCGATTGCGGATGAGCATCGCGATCGGGCTTCCGATGGTCTCGCCGGCGCGCACGCCGGAGAGCAGCTCGGCGGTGTCGCGCTCGATCTGCATGCGACGGCCGCGACCGTACCCCTGCTGGCGGCGCGCGAGCTCCGCGTCCACGTCGGCAGCGAGAAGGGGAACGCCGGCAGGCATGCCCTCGAGGATGCTGACGAGGGCCTGGCCGTGGGATTCGCCGGCGGTGGTGAATCGGAGCATGACGCGGGAAGCCGAACTGGTGGAAAGACGCGAGCCCGGCTGGATGCCGGGCTCGCTGCACTGCTGAAGCTACACTGGTGTCACCGTGCTGGTCACGGCCCTGCCAGGATGTCCGCCGCGGTCACGTCGATGACGACGAGGCCCTTTGGTGACAGTCCGAAGAGCTTGAGGACGATGTACCGCGGGTCACCAGGCAGGATGCCCTGGTTGTCGGTGGGGAACGGTAGGGCGGCGCGGAGCGGACCATAGAGGTTGTACTTGGTAGCCAGCGTACCGCGTGACGTGAAGTACGCGATGTCCACCATCTCGATGGTGCCGTTGTTCGACGCGACGAACGTGAGTCGGTCCGGTGCCGGAGTATTCGTACCGTCCGCATTCGGATGGAAGGCGATCCCGCCGCCCTGTCCGAAGGTGGCGTACTTGCCACTGAGGCGCTGGCTGAACGGCTGGGTGACCTTGGCGAAATAGGTCTCGGCGCCGTGGAGGCCCAGCGTCTGCCCCGTCTTGTCGAGCGCGAGCCCGAAGATCTGGTCCGACGCGTTGTTGATGAGGTCCTGGATGTTCAGGCTCGGCGACGCGTAGGTGTAGCCGTTCGGGTTGGTGCCGTCGTCGCGCAGCAGGAAGGCGCGCGAATAGGGCGACCGGTGCCCTTCACCGAAGGCGATCCACTCACCGTTGGAGCTGGCGGCGGCGTAGGTGGTGTCGGTGAGGCCGAGCGAGCCCTCGTCGAGGTTCACCTGCGCATCCACGTCGGTGAGCGGCACGGCGGCCCGCAACGCGTTCACCGCGGCGGCGATGCCCTGGTCGCTGCTGGCGCACGTCTGCGGATCGGTGGATCCCGAGGCGTGGTCGCACAGCGTGAGCACGTCGTTGGCGAGGCTGTTGGCCGGCGCCGGCGTCACGCTGGCGGCGTCGATGTTGGCGACCAGGTAGGAGTTCGGGTCACTCCCCTGCGACGCGAAGGCCAGGATGAAGCGCTGGTCCGGCGCCGGAGCCGCCGTGTCGAGATAGCGGATGGTGCCGCGCTGACCCGAGGCCGAGGTGGGCTTCGTGGAGAGATAGAGGCGACCGTTCGCGCCCGCCGCCTGCTGGATGTACTGCGGGCGGTCGGAGAAGAGGATCGGTCCGTTGAGGCTGATGCGGATCTTCCCGGTGGCCGCGTCGCGCGCCTCACTGAGCTTGTAGAGCAGCGAGATACGCGTGTCGATACGGCGGGCGAGATCCTCCTTCATCCCGGACGGCGTGGCTGCACCGATGAACACGCGGCTCAGGTTCGTACCACCCGAGTTCGCGACGTACATGGTGTCGGGGTTCGTACGGGCGATGGCCATGCCCCAAGGCTGCGAGCCAACGAAGATGCCCGTCGGGTCGAACTGCCCCTTGCCGGAGCCGGTCTGCTGCCAGACCTCGAGGCGACTCGCCCCGATGTTGGACAGGAAGACGTTGCCGCGCGGGTCCACAACGACGTCGGCGATGAGGCCATCACGCGAGGCAGGCAGCGCGTAAGTGCGGCCGTAGACGACCATCGCCGTATCGCGCGCCATCTTCGTGGTGTCGGTGACCGGCGTGTTCACGCTGGATGGAGCCGCCCAGCCGACGTTACCCGCACTGTCCTTGGCGAAGGCGGAGATGGAGACGCGCTTGCCCTGCCACTTCGTCGGCAGGTTGAAGGGGATCCCCTTCGGCCCGAAGCTGGACGAGTTCGCCGTCACGGCGCCGGAGTCGACGCGGGTGTTCGGGTTCTCCACGTCGCGGATGACGTAGCCCACCTGGGTGAGCGCGGCTCCGCTCGCGTAGACGGTGACGGAATCCGTCAGCTCGATGCGCGAGGCGATCGTCTGGCGCACGAGCGGCGGGGGCGCCGCGCCGACCCGGACGGCGAAGTCCTGCGGCGTGGGCACTCCAGGCTGGAAGTTGATGTCCGTCGCGTGCGGCGCAATGGTCAGGATGCCCTTCGACGGTGCATCGGGCGGAATGTCGATGTCCACCAGGTACGGCCCGGCGCTCTTGTTGGCAGGCGAGATGGTGGTGTCATAAGTGGCGACCACCGGCGTAGGCCATGCCGGGCCGCTTGTTCCCGATTTCACATCGAACCCGAGCTTCGTGACGCCGACGCCGCTCGTGGCGGACACCGAGATGCGAAGCTTGGTGCCGCGCGTAATACTGTCGCCCTGGACCGGCGCGAGGAGGGTCACGTTGGGACCCTTCGTCATCGTGATGGCGACCGTGTCGCGCGTGACGTTGCCAGCCATGTCGGTGACGACGCCGTAGACGAGCAGCTTACCGGGGAGCGTGTCCACCGGCGAATGCGGCGGCAGGAAGCGCTTGAGGTCGAGCGTATCGGTGAGGCCGGTGCGGAAGAGTGCCCCGCCCTGCGGCGCGGTGACCGCATCGTACCGAATGACGGTGTCGGCCGTTCCGAGTGCGACATCGCCGCGCGGTGACACGGCGTAGAACTGCACGTTCTTCAGGCCCACGTTGTCGTGCAGGTTGACGCGGACGAAGAGCTGGTCACCGATGTTGAGCGTGGCGCCGGGAGCCGGCGCGACGAAGGACAGCGTGGGCGCCTCGGCGTCCACGATGGTGAACTGGAGCGTCGGACCCGGATTCGTCGCGCGGCCCGAGTTGTCGGTGGCGAAACCGACGATGCGATACGTGCCGATGTTCATGGATGCGGCGAGCAGGCGCTTGAACGAGCCCTGCGCCAGCGTGGAGCCGGCGGCCCCCGTCACCGAATCCCCGAAGACGACGGTGAGACTGTCAGGGCCGCCGATGCGATAGACGCGATAGCCGGCTTTCTGCATGCCTGAGCTGTCGCTGGCCGTGACCTGGACGTCGAGGGAGTCGCCACCCTTCATGTTCGGATTGTTCGCGACCGCCTTCGAGGTCATCGTCATCTTCGGCGCCGTGGTGTCGCTGATCGTGACGATGATGGAGTCCGTCTTGAAGTTGAGCGATGCGTCCCCCGCCGTGGAGCGGATGACGATCTTGTCGCCGTCCTTGCGGCCGGACATCGGCACCGTGATGGTGCGCGTCGTGGTGGCCTGGGTGGGCGAGATCGTGGACGTGTCGGCGCCGATCACCGACGCGCCGTTGTTCAGCGTCGTGTTCAGCGTCTTCACGCCCTTGTCGTCGGTAGCGGTCACGCTCACCGTGAGCGGTGCGCCGAGATCGACGACGTTGTTCGTGCCGGCGGAGAGGGCGAACTTGATGGTTGGCGCGGTGAGATCGCCCGGATCGCCACCGTTGCCGGCACCGCCTGGGGCCGTGGGCAGACGCGAGTCACAGCTCGCGATGAGGATGCCGCCAAGAGCGAGCGCGGCAAGCCGCGCGGGGATACGCAGGAAGGTCATATGTGCTCCACGGAGCGGCTTAGCGCCGCCCCGCCTCGGTGGACTGCTGGCCTTCGTCGACGATATGGGGAGTGATCAGGATCAGCAGGTCACGCCGCGTTTCCTGACGATTGGTGTAGCCGAACAACCGCCCGATGACCGGAAGGTCCACGAGCAGGGGAATGCCGGACTTCGTGAGCTGCACCGTGGTCTGGGTGAGGCCACCGATGACGACCGTCTGTCCGTCCGGCACGAGGAGCTCGGACCTGCTGCTGTTGTTGTCGATCAGCGTGCCGTTCGGTGAGAAGGTGGCGCCTGAGTTGACGGTCTCCACCTTCATCATGATCTGCCGGTTGTTCGTCACGCTCGGCGTGACGCGCAAGGTGACGCCGGTCTGCACCCGTTCCACCGCGATGGGGCCGGTGAGCGACGTTCCGGCGCCACCCGCGGTCGGCACGAAGGGCACCTGCGAGCCGGAGATCAGCTCGGCCGTACGGTTGTTGAGGATCGTCACGCTTGGCTCGGCCTGCACGTCGAGCAGGGAGACCTGCTGAAGCGCGTCGAGGAAGGTCGTGAAGTCGAAGCCGCCGAGCGCGGTGGAGTAGATCAGCTGCAGCGCGGAGCCCTGGACCTGGCCCGAGGCGTTCGCGATGGCGGACACCGTGTTGCCGCCAAGGAGCACCGTCGGCGGATCCTGCGGACTGCTCGGCTTGCCCGTGCCGTCGGCGCGCTGGACGATCTGGCTGAAGAACTGGTTGCGCGAGCCGAGGTCGTACTTGATGCCGAGCGCGTCGAGGTCCGTGCGGTTCACGAGGACGATCTTCGCCTTGATGTTCACCTGCGGCTGGCGCAGGTCGAGGGTCTCGGCGAAGGCCACGAGGTCATCGACAATGCTGGTCGGCGCCGTGATGCTCACGCTGTTGGTGACCTCATCGGCGGAGACGTTGCCGCGACCCACGCACGCTCCGGTGCCGGACGAGCTGGCACCCGCCGCCATGGTCGGCTGCGCCGGCGGCGCGCCGGCCACGGGAGGCTGCCCGGCAGCGGCGGACGACGAGACGCCGCCCTGGCCGCTGGACCGTTCGGAGGGAATGCACTGCAGGAGGCGCTGGCGGATCTGGTCGCCGACCGCGGTGGCGCGCTGGTAGTTCAGGCGGACGATGCGGGTGACGAGCGGCTCCGTGGCCGAGCGGGCGGCGATGCGCTCCTGCGTATCGACGATGATGATGCCGTTCGCGTCCTCGGTGGCGGCGAGACCCTGCGAGGCAAGGATCGCCTGGAGGGCGACGTCCCAGGGCTGGTCGCGGATCTCCGCGTCAACCTTGGCAGCGGGCACCGAGGAGCTCGGGATGATGGTGCGCCCGGAGAAGGCGGCGAAGGCGGCGAGCACGTCCCGGATGTCGCTGCCCTGATATGTGACGGTAATGCGGGGCTGCGCGGAGCGCTGTTGCGCCTGCTGTACCGGGCGCATGATGCGCGTGTCGGTCTCGGCGGGCTCGGTCTCGCGAGCCGGCTCAGGCCGTGCGCGCGGCGGCTCGCCGGCGGGCCTCGTCTCGGCCGCCGTCGTTGACGCGACGCGCGTGGGAGCGGGGGGGGCCGTCACCGGCGCCTCGCTCCTGGGCGGTGCGGAAACCGGAGAAGTCGTCGCGGCGGCGGTCACGGCCGGCTTCGCCACGACGGGCGCAGGCGCGGGCTGCGACGCGACTGGCTTCGCGGCGGCCGTGCTGGTGGGCGCGGCCGACTTCGTCGCCGTGGAAGCAGAGGCGAAGGTGGGAGCCTTGCCCGCACCGATGTGCCAGGGGGTGATCTGTGCGCCCGGCTCGGTGGCGATGTTGACGTGGATCTCGTTCGCCGTGCGCCAGATGCGGTACTGGCGCTCGTGGTCGAGATAGACCACCACGCGAACGGTGCCCTTCTTGAATTGCGACCAGCGAACGTCGGTGATGCCGCCGCGCGCCACCTTGTCGTAGCCCTTCGCCGGCAGGGCGCTGGACACCCCGTCGATGTCGACGACGATGCGGCTGGGTGAGGCGAGGGTGAACTCGCTCACGTGCGTGGCCCCGGAGGCGCCGACGACCAGCTCGGCGCGGCCCGACGCGGGCACGACGCTCAGCGCGGAAACCTCGCCCACGGCTGGGCGGGCGACCGCGGTGCGGGCCGTGGGCCCGGCCGCGAACGCCGCGGCAACGATGACCGCCAGAACTGGCTTCATCTAAT
>CAMLIU010000047.1 GCA_946479995.1 uncultured Gemmatimonadota bacterium
GCGGCGTGACGAATCGCATCATCATCGGGCGCCGCGCCATCAACTACGTCTCCCCCCGCCAGGCGTGACGGCCACTCAGCGCTCCAGCAATCCCGCGTCGATGGCGAACCGGACGTACGCGGTGCGATGCTCGAGCCCGAGCTTGTCCTCGATGCGCTGCTTGTAGGTGTCTACCGTCTTCGCGGTGATGCCAAGCTGCTCGCCGATCTCGGGTCCGTTGTAGCCTTCGGCCACCATGCGCAGCACCGTGCGCTCGCGATCGCTGAGGAGCGCGTACTTCTCCCGCGCTGACGACCCCGCGGCATCCGCGGGCGCACTCGAGCTGGCGAGCATCCGGGCCACGACGGGCCGCACGAAGACGTCGCCCGCCATCACGACGCGGATCGCGTCCACGAAATCGCGCTCGCTGGCATTCTTCGCCAGGTAGCCGCGCGCGCCGGCGCGAAGCACCGGCAGCAGCTGTTCCTCTTCGGTGTGCATCGTGAGGATCAGGATCTTCACCGGGTGTCGCTCATCCGCCAGCTCCTTCGTCGCAGTCAGGCCGTCGCCGCCCGGCATGTCGAGGTCTATCACCAGTACGTCGGGGGACAGGCGATGGACGAGCTGCACGGCCTCCTGTCCGTTCGCGGCCTCGCCGACGACGATGATCTCGCTGCCCAGTCGCTGGAACATCGCCTTGAGCGCCGAGCGCAGGAGTGCATGGTCGTCGGCGAGGACGACACGAATCGGCCGATCCGCGACGGGTGCACCGCGGCGCACGTACGGGCGCTCGGAGAGCGCGGAGCCGGCATCGGCCAGGCTGGTGGTCGGAACGGGAGGTTCGACCGGCCGTGAATCGCGTTCCGTCAGCATGATGAGGTCCTCCACGTCCGGTTCAGGTTCGGATGCCGCGGCGCGGTGCCATCGTCACCCGCGGACAGGAACTCCCGGAGAATGCGTCGCGAGGGGGAGCTGCAACCATCGGGAGATACGTCGATTTCCTGTCGGGCGGAACCCTACGCCAGCCCGGGAACGTTCCTCGATGGGTACTGTCCTCCAATCCCTGATACTCCTGTACGGCAAGAACGATCATCCTGCACGCGAACGCCGCGCCCCCCATCCCCTTCAGGAGAGAGCGATGTTTGGTGCTACCCTGGCCACACGGCCGCGCCACTCGCCCTGCTACACGGCAGACAATGAGAACGGACGCATTGTCGGCTCGGCGCCGCGGAAGGTGTCGGAAGGGGCGGCCAGCGGGGCGAGGAGTGATCTCCTGGCGATGATGGGGCACGAGCTCCGCACTCCACTCAACGCGATCTCCGGCTACGTGCAGCTGCTTTCCACGGGCGTATACGGCCCCGTCAACGCAGCGCAGGCAGATGCGCTGGGGAGAGTGGATCGCGCGCAGCGGCACCTGCAGCAGCTCGTGCGGGACCTCACCGATCTCGTTCGAGTGGAGAGCGGACACCTGGTTCTCGAGACGACCGAGATCGCGGTCACCGACCTCGCTGCGGACCTCGAGAGCATGGTCGGGCCGCAGGCCCGCGCGAAGAACATCGCGCTGGTCTTCGCGGACTGCGGCGAGCGGCGGGTGGTGGCCGACCGGGCGCGGCTCATGCAGATCCTCCTCAACCTCCTCTCCAACGCGATCAAGTTCACGCCGGAAGGAGGCATCATCCGCCTCGACTGCCCGTCGCGCGCGGGCAGCCTGCTCACGGAGTCCGTCGCCTTCCTTCGCGTTAGTGACACCGGACCGGGCATCGCGCGCGACAAGCAGGCAACGATCTTCGAACCCTTCGTGCAGGTTCACGCGTCGCGGGGCAGGCCGTCCGAAGGTGCGGGGCTTGGTCTCACGATCAGCCGGCACCTTGCCCGGGCGATGGAGGGTGACCTCCGCGTGCGGTCCGAGCTCGGCTCGGGGAGCTCGTTCACGCTCAGCCTGCCATCGCCAGCCCGCCGCCGCGGCGGTGGACGCCGGCAGCGCCGTACCGCCGGGACTGCCGACTACGATGGCATCGGCACTGGCGGCATTCCCCGGGGTGCATAACTTCCTGATAGAGCCGGCACGGCTCGCGCCCTCGTCCGTTCGACGATGACGTCGCGGATGCGGCTATGCGCCGCCGTTGCCGGGCAGGGAGTGTGTGCCGGCATGAGCAATCGGTCGCCGAGCAGTAGCCGTCCGGGGTCGGTGGGTGATCCCGACCTGACGTCGCCCGCGAGCGATGCGACCAGCGAGGTCGCCGAGCCCCTGTTCGCGACCCTGTGCGAGCTGGCGGCGGATGCCATCGTCATCGTGGACGACGACTTCCGCATCGTCCACTTCAATCACGGCGCCAGCCGGATCTTCGGCTACCGTCCTGAGGCGGCGATGGGCATGCCGCTGAGCGCTCTGGTGCCACTGCGCGCGCGCGCGCAGCACGAGCACTACATGCGACGCTTCGCCGAATCGGAGGAGACCACACGGGAAATGGGAGCTCGTGGCCAGATCTCGGGCGTCCGGAAGAACGGCGAGGAATTTCCAGCCGAGGCATCCATCTCGAAGCTCGTGCAGAACGGCCGCACGCTGTACACGGCGTGGCTTCGCGACGTCTCCGTTCATCGCCGCTCCGAAGAGGCGCAGGAATTTCTCGCTTCCGTCGGCGAGGCGCTCGCCACGTCGCTCGACTACCAGGAGACCCTGGCCCACGTCTCCCGCCTCGCCGTGCCGCTGCTCGGGGAGACGTGCATCCTCGACATCTATACCGATGGAGGCGCGCGGGAGGTGACGGTCGCCGACGTGGACCCCGCGGTGGAGGACCTCACGCGCGCGATGCGCCGCCGCTTTCCACCGCTCTTCGAATCCCATCCGCTGAGCGAGGTGCGAAGCACGGGGCGCCCGTTGCTCCTTGCCCACCTCGACGAAACTGCAGTCCACCGCATGACGGTCAGCGAGGAGCACCGGCACATGGTGGAACGGCTGCGCTGGCGGTCGGCGACCTTCGTGCCGCTCTTTGCGCGCCAGCACGCCCTCGGCGTGCTCACCTGCGTCTCGCGCACGCGCCAGCTCGACGAGGAGGATCTCGCGCTCGCCGTGGAGCTCGCGCGCCGTGCCGCGCTCGCGATCGACAATGCGCTGCTGTACGCGCGCGCACAGCAGGCCACCCGCGCGCGCGACGAGGTGCTCGGGGTGGTCTCGCACGACCTGCGCAACCCGCTGGCCACGATCAGCATGTGCGCCGGTGCGCTCCTCGACCCGACCCCTCCCTCGCTCGAGGGCGTGCACTCGATGGCGGATGCCATCCGGCACTCGGCGGAATGGGCCGAGGGGATCATCCGCGACCTGTTCGACGTCACGACTCTCGAAGCCGGCCGGCTGTCGCTGCACCGAAGCGCAGTGTCGGCGTGGGAGATCCTCCAGCGGACAAGCGAGCAATTCGCGCCACACGCCGAGCGCGCCGATATCCGCTTCTCGGTCCACGCCGCCGCCGACCTCCCCGACCTCGACGTGGACGCGGCCCGCGTGGAGCAGGTGCTGTTCAACCTGCTCGGCAACGCCGTGAAGTTTACCCCGACCGATGGCGAGATCGTGCTGTCGGCTCGCGGCGACGAGCAGCGGAAGTCCGTTTGCTTCAGCGTGGCCGACAGCGGCATCGGGATCAGCGCCGACGACCTGCCCCGCATCTTCGATCGATTCTGGCAGGTTCACCGTACGCACCGCGGTGGCGCGGGCCTGGGCCTCGCGATCGCCAAGGGGATCGTCGAGTCGCACGGCGGTACGCTGACCGTCACCAGCGCGCCGGGCGCCGGTTCCACCTTCGCGTTCACCCTGCCCATCGCGGCTCAGTGACGGACGTGCGCGGCGCGCTCCAGCAGCTCGTGGACTTCCTCGTCCGAGGTCTGCGAGAAGTCGTCGTACCACAGCCCCACGGCCTGGAAGGGCACCGGAGTCAGGGAACAGACCACATCATCCGCCGCCCGACGCATCGCCGCGCAGGTGTCCGGTGACGCCACGGGTACGGCGACGACGATGCGTGCCGGCTTCTCCTCCCGAAGGGCCGCCACCGCGACCATCATCGAGGAGCCGGTCGCGAGCCCGTCGTCCACGAGGATGACCGTGTGCCCAGCCACCTGCGGTGCCGGGCGGTCGCCGCGATAGCGCTCCTCTCGACGTTCCAGCTCCCGCCGCTCCGTTTCCAACACCCGCCGCACCTCGGCCTGGCTCACGCCCACGGAGTGAACCACCTGCTGGTTGAGGAGGACCGCGCCCCCGCTCGCGATCGCCCCCATGGCGTACTCCTCATGGCCCGGGACTCCCAGCTTGCGGACGACGAAGACGTCCAGTGGTGCGTCGAGGGCCCGCGCCACCTCGTATGCCACCGGGACGCCACCACGTGGCAGGGCGAGGACCTGGACGTCGGGCCGGTTCGCGTATGCCGCCAGATCGGCGGCGAGACGGCGACCGGCGTCGCGGCGGTCGCGGAATCGAGCCAGCATGGGCTGCCTCCGTCGGAGAAAGCGTGGCCTTCGGCTTCTTCCGTCGTCGCTGCACGCACCTTGCCACGAGGATGGAAGGCGGCGCGCGCCCGGCAGGTCGCGCCTCACACGCGAATTCGCGCAGGAGCGCAGGAGGCGACATGGCATCGCACGTCCAGCAGACCGAGCACACGGTCGTCGTTCCCGCCAACACCGTCAACCTCGAGGGAACGCTCGACGTCCCGCCGACTGCCCGCGGCGCGGTGCTGTTCGCCCACGGCAGCGGCAGCAGTCGCTTCAGCTCGCGCAATCGGTACGTGGCGCACGTGCTTCGAGAGGCGGGCCTCGCCACGCTGCTCCTGGACCTGCTCTCGTCAGCCGAGGAGCAGGTCGACCTCGTGACGCGTCACCTGCGCTTCGACATCCCGCTGCTCGCCAGTCGCCTCGTGAACGCGATCGACTGGATGGCGGTGAACGACAGCACCTCGGCCCTGCCCGTCGGGCTGTTCGGCGCGAGCACCGGCGGCGGGGCGGCGCTCGTGGCCGCTGCCGCCCGTCCGAGGCGCGTGTCGGCCGTCGTTTCCCGCGGCGGCAGGCCCGACCTCGCCGGGGCAGCCCTGCCCGACGTGCAGGCGCCCACGCTCCTGCTGGTGGGCGAACGGGACGAGGTGGTGATCGACCTGAACGAGAAGGCACGCGCGCAGATGACTGCTCACGTGGAGCTCGTCATCGTCCCCCGCGCGACCCACCTGTTCGAGGAACCCGGGACGCTGGAGCAGGTTGCCAGCCAGGCGCGCGACTGGTTCGCCCGCTACCTGCCGCAGCGGTCGACGAGCGCCTGACGCGTCACCGGCGCGGTCGCGGATTCGCGGAATCGGCGCGGTCGCGTCGGAGCATCTCCACGCGACGCCGCACCTGCTCCTGAAGGGCGGCGAAGCGCGCCCGCTGCAGCGGAGTCATGTAACCGGCCAGCTCGCGCTGCTCCTCGGCCTGGATCTCCACACGTTGCCGTTGGAACTGGATGAGGTGATCCAGCGCCGTTGCGATCCGATCCTGGTCCGCACGGTCGCCGGCCGCGATCTGCTGCCGGAGGGCGCTGCGTTCGGAGCGCTCCTGCTGGTTCAGGGTTCGGCGTCGCGCGTCGAAGCGTCGCGACGTCTCGCCGAGCTTCGCCATCTGCGCGTCCGTGAGTCCCACCTGCTCCTTCGTCACCTTCCAGAGGCGCTCGCGCAGCTGCCGCTCCATCTGCTGCCGCCGGCCTGGCGCCTGTGCTCCCGGCTGGGGTCGCGCGCCGCCACCAGGGCGCTGCGCTGAGGCGGCGGACGGAACCGAGGCAAGCGCGGCGATCGAGAAGGCCAGCCCCGCCAGTGCGTGTCGTCGCATCATTCGTTCATCCCGGCTGGTGAAGGTGGTGCAAGGGGCCCCGCCACGGCCGCGTTATCCGCGTCGGCCGGTGTCATGGCGTCGAGCGAGCCGACGTCGTCGATGAGGGCCGAGAGCTCGCTGTCGTCCAGCTCGCCGACGGCGCCACCGGTGAGCGCCAGCTCGCGGGGCGCGGACACGGCGGCGCTCCTGACGGTCGCCGGCTTGCGGTCGCCCGTCCGCGCGACCACGACGGAGGTCCCGCCGGCCGCCAGCAGGGTGATCGCCGCGGCAATTCGCCATCCGCCCCAGCTCTTCGTCGAATGGTGGCGCGCGGGCGGGCGGTACGGCGGGATCTGCGCCACGATGGCGTCCACGTCCACCGCGGGCGCGCGGCGCAGCGCGCCCTGCATGCTGCGCAGCAACTCCACTTCGTCGCGGCAATCCTCGCACGTGCGCAGGTGGGTCTCCACCGCCGCGCGCGCGGCCGCATCCAACCTGCCATGCAGCAGGTCGGGAAGCAGGTCACGAATATCGCCGTTCGGACAATCAGTCATCGAGAAACTCCTTTACCGCGCGCATCGCATTGTGATAGTGCACCCGCGCCGCGCCCTCCGTCGTATCCACCGTCTCGGCAATCTCCCTGTAGGAGAGCCCTTCGCCAACACGCAGGGTGAACACTTCCCGCTGCGTGGGCGTCAGGCGAGCCACTGCCTCGCGCATACGCCGCTCCGTCTCGTCCGCCACTACGGTATCGAGCGCGTCGTACTCCGTGACGGCATCCGCAGCCTGCACCTCCATGTGCATCCGCGTGCCGCCCCCTCGCCGCCGCTCCGACCGCCGCCGGTCGAGCACGAGCCGCCGCGCGATCGTGAACAGCCAGGTGCGAAGCGAGCTGTCGCCGCGGAAGCTGTCCAGCGACGCGAAGGCGCGGGCGAAGGTGTCCTGCACCACGTCGTCCACGTCCACACGCGCCCCCACACTTCCGACGAACCGCGCCAGCGCTTCGGCGTGCCGCTTCACGAGCTGCGTCGCCGCGCGCTGGTCGCCCTCCTTCCAGCGCGCGATCAGCTCGAGGTCGGTCGGGTCGTCGATGGAGACGGGGATGGTCATGCAATTCGTGTTGTGAGACGGGGGTCGGCGATGGATGTTAAGAAGGTCGCAGCTGCATGGCAGTCCCCGAGCCAGCGGGGTGAGGGGCAGCCACGCTGACCGGTACGAGGTACCCCGTCCGCGGTACCAGGTACCGTTTACCCGTTGTTGCCCTCCTATCGGTCTCCCATGGTCCCCCTTCCCCTCCGGATCGCCCACCGCGGCATGCCGCGCCTTGCACGGGAGAACACCCTCCCGTCGTTCGCCCTCGCACTCGAGGCCGGCGCCGACGGGATCGAGCTCGACGTGCACGCGACGCGCGACGGCGTGGTGGTGGTCCACCATGATGCCGAGGTCGCTGAAGGTCTCTCGATCGCCGGCGAGACCGCGGCGGCGATCCGTTCCGTGACCGATGCCGCCGTCCCCACGCTCGCCGAGGTATGCGAGCTCGTCGCGGGGCGCGCCGAGCTCTTCGTGGAGATCAAGGGGACTGCGATCGAACAGCAGGTCCTCGCGGTAATGCAGGCATACGATGGTCGCTATGCCATCCACAGCTTCGACCATGCCCTCATCGCCCGCCTCCATCGGATGGACAGCGGCGTCCGGCTCGGCGTCCTGTTCGAGCAGTCGGTTCCCGACGTCTCGGCGCTCATGGCGGCGACGGGAGCGGCCGACGTCTGGCCGCACGCGCCCCTCGTCACGGGCCAGGTGGTGACCACGGTGCACCGTACCGGCGGCCGAGTCATCACATGGACCGTCAATGCAGCGCCGGAGGCGGAGCGCCTCACCGCGCTCGGCGTGGACGGCCTGTGTGGTGACGACGTGCGGATCTTCCCGGCGCGCTGAGTCGCTGGCGGCTCTGGCCGCCCCCTGCGCCCGCGCGTAACTTCGGCCATCCTCCGTACCTCTCTCACCCTCACCACGAGGACCGCCCGCACGATGCGTCATCTCGCCATCGCGCTCGCAGTCGGACTGGTTGCCTGCGCCGGACAGACCAGTGCCGCACCGGCCCCGGCACCCGCAACCACGTCCGCTCGCAGCGCGACATCCGATTCCACCGCGCGTGTCGCCGCCGCCGAGGGTGGCGTGTCGGTGCCGAACGACAACCCGTTCCCGAGCACCTACCAGCCCTTTCCCTCGCGGCCGACGCTGATCCGCAACGTCACGATTCTCACCGCCGCCGGCCCGACGATCCGCAATGGCAGCGTGCTGCTTCGCGACGGAAAGATCGCCGCGGTGGGAGCGAGCGTGAACGCACCGGCCGATGCAGTCGTCATCGACGGCACGGGCAAGTATGTCACCCCCGGCATCATCGACACGCACTCGCACATCGGGGCGGGAGGCGTTCCGGACGACAACGGTGCGCAGACGAACGACGTGAACGAGGCGACGAATCCCGTCACGGCGAACGTGTGGGTGGAGCACTCGGTGTGGCCGCAGGATCCGCAGTTCCCGCGCTCCCTCGCAGGTGGTGTGACGACACTGCAGGTGCTGCCGGGATCGGCCAACCTCATCGGCGGCCGCAGCGTGGTGCTCAAGGTCGTCCCGAGCCGCACCGTGCAGGGAATGAAGTTTCCCGGCGCCAAGTACGGGCTCAAGATGGCGTGCGG
>CAMLIU010000048.1 GCA_946479995.1 uncultured Gemmatimonadota bacterium
AATTTCTCGTTTCCGAGTTTCTTTTCCTCTCGCGGGGCCCCCATGCGCCGCGAGGAGCCCTGCCGAGGTGGGGTACCTGACACGGAACCGTAAGGAGAGAGGAGCCCTGCCGAGGTGCACCCACTGACGACACGGAGCCGAAGACGGAGAGGAGCTCTGCCGCCGGCGAGCGCGGTCTACGCCGGCGTGAGCATGCCGAGCACGCGTGGCCCGCGGGCGCCGGTGGCGGTGGGGACGTTGCCGGGGATCCGTTCGAGGTGCAGGTGCGCGAGGAGGGCGAACGCCACGGCTTCCTTCGCCTCGCCGTCGAAGTAGCGTTCGTCGAACGACGTCACCTTCAGCGGCGCGACGGCGTCGGCGATCATGCGGCGCAGGGTCGCGTTCTTCGCGCCGCCGCCGGCGATGAGGGTTTCCGTGACCGGCTCGGGAATGAAGCGGTGGTAGGCGTCGCCGATGCTCTGCGCCGTGAGGGCGGTGGCGGTGGCGACGAGGTCGGCGTCGGTCACGTCGGACCCCTCGGCACGGCACAGCGCGATGAGGCGCTCCACGTACGCCGGGTCGAACAGCTCGCGGCCGGTGCTCTTCGGCGGCTCGGCGCGGAAGTAGGGCTCGGAGAGGAGCTGGTTCACCACCGGCTGCAGCACGCGGCCGCGCGCGGCGATGCGGCCGTCCTCGTCGTAGCGGAGCGACGGGTCCACCATGCGCACGACGGCGTCGAGCACGCCGACGCCGGGGCCGGTGTCGAAGGCGCGCACGCTGGCGAGGGTGCCATCGGGCGGGACGACGGTCACGTTGCCGATGCCGCCGATGTTCTGCAGCGCGCGCCACTCGTTGCCGGCGAAGAGCAGCGCGTCGGCGATGGGGACGAGGGGCGCCCCCTGCCCTCCCGCGGCCACGTCGCGCGTGCGGAAGTCGCTCACCACCGGCAGGCCCGTGCGCTCGGCGATGACCGCCGGCGCGTCGAGCTGCCAGGTGGAATGGCCGGGCTCGTGCCAGAGGGTCTGGCCATGCGAACCGATGGCGCGCACGTCGGCGCGCGACACGCCAGCGTCGCCGAGCACGGCGACCGCGGCGTCGGCGAGCCAGCCGCCGAAGTCCACGGCGAGCCGGCAGTACTCGCGCGCCGTTCCCTCACGCATGGCGGCGAGCATCCGCTCGCGCTGCTGTGGCGAGTACGGATGCACATGGAAGCCGAGGAGCTCCACGTCGTACCGCGCGCCCTCGCTCGGCGTGAAGCGCGCCACGGCGGCGGAGATGCCGTCCAGCGACGTGCCGGACATGAGTCCGCAGTACACCCCGCCGCGGCGCGCGTGGTCGCTCATCATCCCACCGCCGGCGGCGGCGCGTCGATCACGCGCCGGATCACGCCGCCGCGCTCGGCGAGTCGCTTCACGGCTTCGTCGGCGCTCACGCCGAGCGCCTGCATGACGATGGCGAGCTTCACGCTGCCGTTGGCGAGGCCGAGCAGGGTGCGCGCCTGCTCACGGGTGAGACCGCACACTTCGGCGACGATGCGCTCGCTGCGATCGGCGAGCTTGGCGTTGGTGGCGCGGAGGTCCACCATCAGGTTGCCGAAGGTCTTGCCGAGACGGATCATCGCGCCGGTGGTGATCATGTTGAGGATCAGCTTGGTCGCGGTGCCCGCCTTGAGGCGCGTGCTGCCGGTGACGACTTCCGGTCCGGTGATGGCGACGATAGGGATGTCCACCTGCGCCATGGTCTCCGCCGGCGGCGGCGAGCAGGCGACGATGGCGGTGCGCGCGCCGATCTCCTTCGCGTAGGTCAGGGCGACGCGCACGTACGGCGTGGTGCCCGACGCGGCGATGCCGACGACGAAGTCTCCCTTGCGCACGCCGCGCGCGGCGAGATCCTTGCGCGCCTGCTCGAGGTCGTCCTCGGCGCCTTCCTGCGCGCTCGTGAGCGCGGGGGTGCCGCCGGCGATGATGCCCTGCACCATCTCCGGATCGGTGCCGAAGGTGGGAGGACACTCCGATGCATCCAGCACGCCGAGCCGGCCCGACGTGCCGGCGCCGACGTAGAAGAGACGTCCGCCATTGCGGAAGGTGGACTCGGCGACGCTGATCGCATCGGCGATGTGCTCACGCTGCGTGGCGACCGCACCGGGCACCGTCTCGTCCTCGGCGAGCATGAGGTCCACGATGCCGAGCGGCTCGGCGAGATCGATCTGCTGCGTGCGCGGATTGCGCCGCTCGGTGACACGTGGGTCGGAGACTCTGGATGACACTGGGCGAGGGAGAGAGAACGCTGCGTGATTCGCCGGGTAGATGTCTGTTGTCGTCTCCCGCGCGCCCCGGCTAAGTTACCGGACGCCGTTCGCCACCCGCAACCCATCGGAGCGTGCATGCGCCGACTGCTGTTGCTCGCGCTCGCCATCATCCTTCCCTCGTCCGCCAGCGCGCAGATCATCCGCCGCGGCGGCATGCCGTTCCAGGAGCCGACGACGTTCGTGTCGTTCGGCGTGGGGCTCCTCCAGCCATGGGGGCTGTCGGACGGCACGACGAACAGCACCTGGGACTTCAGCGACGCGACGCAGTTCGCCGTGGCGCTGGAGCGGAACTTCGGCGCCGGCGCGTCGCTCGGCGTGCGCGGCACCACGGCGCGCGTGCCGCTGCGCTACACCTCGGTGATCGGCGGCACCGACGCCGACGCGAACGTGTCGCAGCTCCTCGGCTCGCTCCACATCACGAGCGGGAGCCAGTTCCACACCGTGCTCGAGCTGAGCGCGGGCGCCACGGTCTACTACAACTTCAGGGCGCGCGGCAGCAACACCTCCATCGGCCCGAGCGGCGCCGACACCGATTTCAGCTTCGGCTTCGGCTACGGCGTGGGCTACAACCTGACGCCGCGGTTCAGCGTGGACGTGGTGCAGGACCAGATCACCACGCTGCACCAGAAGACCGGGCTCAGCGCCGGCGAATCCAGCAGCGCGAAGCTCACCTCGACGCGCATCGTCGCCCGCTTCGGGCTGGGTGCGCGCACGCGCTAGGCCATCACCTTCACCAGACGTCGCCGTGAAATTCCGCCTCGCACTCGCCGGTCTCGTCGCACTGGCCGCATGTCGTCCGCAGCAAGCCCCTGCGCCGGTGTCGCCGCCGGGCGCGACGGACATCGGCACGCCTCGCTCCGCGACGTGCACCGGCGCGACGGCGAGCCCCCGCTTCCCCGACACGTGGCGCTTGCGCGCGGCGTGCGGCGCGGTGTTCGGCCCGCATGCCATGGTGGCGAGCGACGCGCCGCTGGCGAGCGAAGCGGGAGTGGAGATCCTGAAGCAGGGGGGCAACGCGGTGGATGCGGCGGTGGCGGTGGGTTTCGCCCTCGCCACGGTGTATCCCGAGGCGGGGAACCTGGGCGGCGGCGGATACATGGTCATCCACATGGCCGACGGCCGTGCCGCGGCGCTCGACTATCGCGAGGTGGCGCCGCTCGCCGCCACGCGGAACATGTACCTCGACTCCACCGGCACGCTGACGGACAAGTCCATCGTCGGGCCCACGGCGTCGGGAGTGCCGGGCGCGGTGGCGGGACTCACTGCGGCGCTGGCGAAGTACGGCACGATGACGCTGGCGCAGGTGATGGCGCCCGCCATCCGCTACGCCGAACGGGGATTCACGGTGGACACCGCGTTCTACAACTCGGTGCGCAACAATCGCGAGCTGATCGGCGAGTTCGCCGGCGACTCCGCCTTCCTGCCCAACGGCCAGCCGCCGGCGATCGGCTCCACCTTCCGCCAGCCGGCGCTGGCGCGCACGCTGCGCGCGATCGCCGAGCGCGGGCGGAGCGCGTTCTACGAAGGGGACATCGCGCGGGCGTGGACGAGCGAGCTGCAGCAGCAGGGCGGCATCATCACCATGGAGGACCTGGCGCGCTACCAGGCGGTGTGGCGAGACCCGATCCGCTCCACGTATCGCGGCTACACCCTG
The DNA here is from genome assembly GCA_946479995.1 of uncultured Gemmatimonadota bacterium. Next base: position 3,942 of record CAMLIU010000048.1, read on the forward strand.
CTCACGATGCCGCCGTCGTCGTCGGGCGGCGTGACGATCACCGAGGCGCTCAACATCCTGGAAGGGTTCTCGCCGATGCCCCCGTTCGGCAGCGCCCGGTGGGCGCACCTGGAGGGATCGGCGTACCAGCGCGCGTTCATCGACCGCAACGCCAAGCTGGCCGACCCGGCGTTCGTGTCGGTGCCGATCGCGCAGCTCACCGACAAGGGGTATGCGGCGTCGCTGCGCGCGACCATCGGTCATGATCGGGCGACGCCGACGTCCACCATCGGCGGCACGATCCGCGAGGGGACGCAGACGACGCACTACTCGGTAGTGGACGAGCGCGGCAACGCCGTGGCGACGACGACGACGATCAACAACCTGTACGGCTCCGGCGTCTACCTGCGCTCGGCGGGGTTCTTCCTCAATGACGAGATGGACGACTTCGCCGCCCAGCCGGGGAAGCCGAACATGTTCGGGCTCGTGCAGGGTGAGGCGAACGCGATCCAGCCCGGGAAGCGGATGCTGAGCGCGATGTCACCGACGATCGTGCTCGGCCGCGACGGGAAGCTGCTGCTCGTCGCCGGGAGCCGCGGCGGCCCGCGCATCATCACGAGCACGAGCGAGGTGATCCTCAACGTGCTCGACTACGGGATGACGCTCGCCGAGGCGATGAGCGCGCCGCGCCTGCATCACCAGGCGCTGCCGGACACGCTGTACATCGAGCAGGGTGGCGTGACGGCGGCGGTGGCCGACTCGCTCCGCGCGATGGGCTACAACGTGGGATGGTCGCGCGGGATCGGGCTGGTGAACGCGGTGATGCGCGTGCAGGGCGGCTACGAGGGGATGAGCGACCCGCGCTCGAGTGGCCAGCCGGTGGGCTACTGAGCCGACGCCCTACTGCGGGATGCGCCAGCGGCGCGCCGGCTGCCGCGCCTCGAAGCTCGCGCGCTGCGTGGAGTCGAGCTGCCCCTCGATCTGACGGCGGGAGTCATCGAGCGCCTGCTGGACGCGCGGCTGCACCTCCAGGCGCAGCTCACGCAGCACCGAGTCGGTGCGCCGCATGATCGAGTCGATGGCCGCGCGCTGGTGCGGCCGCAGCGACAGCTCGTCGGTGAGCCGCTCGAGCATGTCGGTGCGGCGTGATGCCGCCGCCTCCGTTCCTTCCATGAAGAAGGTGGACTGGAAGCGACGGGGATTGCGCAACACGATGGCGTGATCCACCGCGGCGCCGGCGAGTGCGCTGCCGATGATGACCGCGACGATGACGAGGGCGGCACGGGACGGGCTGGCGATCATTCCAGGAAGTCGACCGTGTACGCGGCGGCGCTGGTGACGCTGTGCGAGAAGAACGTGGCCGCGTCCTCAGCCGGCGCGCCGGCCACGACGGCGGAGACCATGTCCGGCGCCGTGATGAGCGCTTCGGGATGGGTGAGCCACGAGTGCACGAGCACGGTGGCGCCGAGCAACCCGGCGGCGACGGCGAGGGGCACGGCGCGCCGCTGCCAGCGGTCCACGTAGCCCCACCACGGTGTCTGGCGCGCGCGGATGGCGGCGCTCACGCGGCCGGCGAGCGCGTCCCAGTTCACGTCCCCCATGGGGATCGGTCCCATGAGGTCGCGCAGCAGGCCACCGAGCCGCGGGTCGCGGCGCGGCTCGTCGGGCGGCGTGGATGCGCCGCGATGCAGGTGCAGGTCCGTCATGGCTCGTCCTCGATGAAACGCGCGAGCGCGGCGCGCAGGACGCGCCTCGCCTCGTGCAGGTGCCACCGCACCGTGCCCGGCGCGAGCTCCAGCCGCTCGCCGATCTCGGTGCTCGTCATGCCATCCACGTCGAACATCGTCACGATCATCCGCTGGCGTTCGTTCAGCGTGGCCATCACCTCCTCGAGCTTCGCCCGCGCTTCTGCGCGCGTGGTCTCGTCGAGCGCCGAGGGCGCGGGGCTCACCGCGTCCGTCTCCGGTTCGGTGGCGCGGCGCGCCCGCGAGCGTCGCAGGTTCGCCCCGCGGTTGAGCACGATGCGGGTGATCCACGGCCCGAACGGGCGGTCCACGTCGTACGAGTCGAGGTACTGGAACGCGGCCAGGAAACAGTCCTGGACGAGGTCCTCCGCGTCCTCGCGATGTCCCACCACCCGGTAGGCCACCTGGAACACCGGACGCATGTAGGCCTTCACGATCTCGTCGAACGCAGCGGTGTCCCCTTCGCGCACGCGGCGCACGAGCGCGGCGTCGCGCTCGATGACGGCACGACGCTCGTCAGCGGCCGACGAGTCGAAGGAGTCTGGCGAGTGGGTGGGGCTCACCAGGAGGGGGCGCGCTGCGGTCGTTGCCGTCAATCCTCGGGAAGCAGGACCAGTTGGTCGTACATGCCGCGCCGTCCATAGTAACCCTCGTCGGCACGTCGCTCAGTCTCGGCGCGAGCCAGCTCCTGCGCATCGCTCTCGAGCTGCGCGGCCTTCCGCTGCTGGTCGGGGGTGAGGACGGCCATCACCTGCTGGCGCGCGGCGTCGTTCGTGGCGCGCAGGGCGTCCATCGCGGCCTTGAGCGACGCGCGCTGCGCGGCGAGCAGCTCGCGCTGCTCCTGGCTCAGGTCGAGCGGGTTCACGGGACGCGGGCCGTTGCGGAGCGAGTCGAGGGTCCGGAGCCAGGGAGCATTCGCGGAATCCTGCCGCTGGTGCACCGCCATGATGGAGTCCAGCTGGACCTGGCTCAGCTGGAGGTCGCCGCCATAGCGAATGGCGAGCGCCGCCACCGGAGGCGCGACACGCGGGATCACGAGCGCGCCGTCCCGCGAGTTGCGGACGTTGCGGTACTGCGCCCCGGCGACCGCCGGCGCGGCGAGGAGGGCGACGAGCGAGAGTGAGACGAGTCGGGACATGAAGCCTTTCGACGAAACGGGCGCCAGCCGGAGGCCGGGAACGCCACAAGATGAATGCACCGTCGCGGCGGCAACCGTTGGCCGAACGAAACGGGGGCCGGCGGATGGCGCCGACCCCCGTATATACCCCGCCACGGGCGGTTCGGTCAGGTGGCGACCCTGACCTGGAGGGGGGCGCTGAGGTTGACAACGATGGCGCCGCCGTCCGGCACGCAGCCCTCGTAGTTGGCGGTCGCCGCCGCGGCGCCGGCACCGGCCGCCGCACCCGCCGCCGCACCCACTACCGTGGACTTGGTGTTCTTGCCCAGGATCTGGCCGGCGATGGCCCCGATGACGGCGCCGCCGACCACCTTCTGGACGTCCTTGTCCTTCGGCTGGTTGCGGACGCGCTGGACGTCGGCGCTGGCCACCTCGCCGTTCACCGCGTAGGTGCGGCCGCCGAAGCTCACCGACTTCACGGCGAACTCCATGACGATCTTGTCGTTCACGTTCTCGCTGCGCTTGAGCTGCGTCACCTCGAGGGTGACGTTCGCGCCGGCGGGAATGGTGGCGCCATTGGAGCCGCTCACCGCGTTCGCCAGGCTCGCGGTGAAGGTCTGGCCCACCTTGTAGGTGTTGGTGCAGACGCGGGCGTTGGAGCGCAGGTTCAGCGAGGTGCCCGAGGCGATCGTACCCACCGCCCCGCCACCACTGGAGCTGCCGGCCGGGTTGCGCGTCACCGTGTTCCCCGACGCGGTGGTCGAGGTGGTCGGCGTGGGCTTCTTGGTGGTGGTCGGACGGCTGGTCGTCGTGGTGGGACGGCTGGTCGAGGGCCGCGACGCTGGCGTACTGGCCGGCGTGGAGGTGGCCGGAGCCGGCTGGGCCGGCGTGGCCGGCACGTCCTGAAGCTGCGGCTGGAGCGACGTGTCCTGATTGGCGAGCTGCAGGTCGCGGTTCAGGGCCGAATCGGCCGCCAGCGTGGAATCACTCTTGTTGTCCTTCACGGTGCACGCTGCCGCGGCGAGCGCGGCGCACAACGCGAGCGGTGCACGGAACCGACGGATATACTTCGTCATGACGCTCCTCCAGTAGGTGTCGCAGGCGCCCGTCCTGCAATGCGTCGGGGACGTCGCACGCTCGGGGAAGGTAACACTCCAGTCAGCTCTACACACGTGGCCCGCACCCGTTCCAGCATGGCGTCGCTCCGACGCCTCGTCCCCTATTATCGACCGTACCGCGGGATGCTCGCCGGCGGGCTCGCGCTGGTGGTGGCGGCGTCCGCCCTCGGTGCCGTGGTGCCCTGGCTGCTCCGCTCCGGGGTGGACGCCCTCGCCGCGCGGCAGCCGGTGCGCCAGGTCACACTCGTGGGGCTGGGCATCGTGGGCGTGGCGCTCGTCGGCGGCGCGATGCGCTACTGGATGCGCGAGCTCCTCAACGGACTGAGCCGCTACATCGAGTACGACCTGCGGCAGGACCTCTTCGCCCATATCGCCACCCTGGACCCGGGCTACTTCGCGCGCACGCGCACGGGTGACCTGATGGCGCGGCTGACGAACGACCTGGCCGCGGTGCGGCAGGCGGCCGGCCCGGCGATCATGTACCTCACGAACACGATCTTCGGCGG
>CAMLIU010000049.1 GCA_946479995.1 uncultured Gemmatimonadota bacterium
GCTCGAAGCGCCGCTTCACCCCCGAGAGCGTGATGCGCATCGAGCGCAACCTCGGTGCGGACGTGATCATGCAGTTCGACCACGTGATCCCCGGACAGAGCGAGCACGCCATCGCCCGCGACGCGAGCGAGCGCAGCCTGCGCTGGCTCGCCCGCTGCCGTGCGGAGTTCCAGCGGCTCAACGAGGCGGACCCCATCCCCGGCCGCTCCCAGCAGGCGCTCTTTCCCATCGTGCAGGGAGGCATCCATGCCGATCTTCGCCGAGAGGCCGCGCGCGCCATCCGCGAGATGGGGGACTGGAAGGGGTTCGGAATCGGCGGGCTGTCGGTGGGCGAGCCCAAGCCGGACATGTACCGCATCCTCGAGGAAGTGCACGAGGAGCTGCCGGCCGACCGGCCGCGCTACCTGATGGGAGTCGGCTTCCCCGAGGACCTCGTGGAGGGCGTGCGCCGCGGCGTGGACCTCTTCGACTGCGTGGCGCCCACGCGCATGGGGCGCAACGGCGCCGTGTTCACCGCCGACGGGCGCCTCAACATCAAGCGCGCCGAATTCCGGCTCGACCGCCGCCCGCTCGACCCGGAGTGCGACTGCGCAGCCTGCACGCGCTTCTCGCGCGCCTACATCCGCCACCTGTTCCTGGCCGACGAGATCCTCGGGCTGCGCCTCCTGTCGCTGCACAATGTACATTTCCTCGTGTCGCTGATGCGGCAGGCGCGTGAGGCGCTGCTCGGCGGCACGTTCGACGCATGGAGCGACTCCTGGCTCCAGCGCTACCACTTTCGCACCTCGACGGCACCCGCATGATCTCACCCGGCTTCCAACCGGCCCTCCTCGCCCTCCAGGCGGGCGGCGTCGGATCGATGACCCCGTTCATCATCCAGATCGCGGCGATCTTCGGCATCTTCTACTTCCTGCTCATCCGTCCGCAGCAGAAGCAGAAGCGCCAGCACGAGGAAGCGCTGCGCAACATCAAGCGGGGCGACCAGATCGTCACCACCGGCGGCATCATCGGCGAGGTGGTGCACGTGCGCGAGAGCGTGAATGCCGACGGCACGACGGCGCGGCCGATGGAGGACCAGGTGACGATCAAGTCCGCCGAGTCGCGCTTCATCGTCGAGCGTGGCCGGATCGCGAAGATCATCAGCGGCGCGGGCGCCACGAAGGAGTGACCGTCGTACCGTGAGCATCCTCGACATCCGCGTCCTCGGCGACCCGATCCTCCGTCAGGCCACCACGCCGGTGGAGGTGGTGACCGACGAGCTGCGCCAGCTCGTGAAGGACATGTTCGCCACCATGTACCACGCGCGCGGCATCGGCCTCGCCGCGCCGCAGGTGGGACGCACCGAACGCATCACGGTGATCGACGTGGACGAGCAGCCGCTGGTGCTGGTGAATCCGCAGGTGGTGAGCGCATCGGGCCGCGCGAAGGGCGAGGAAGGCTGTCTCTCCATCCCCGACATCTATGGTGATGTGGAGCGTCCCCGCAGCGTGACCGTGCGCGCGCAGGACCTCGAGGGCAAGGTGTTCGAGATCGAGGCGACCGACCTCCTCTCGCGCTGCATGCAGCACGAGATCGATCACCTGGACGGCAAGCTGTTCATCGACTACCTGAGCGTGCTGAAGCGGACGGCGGCGCTCGCGAAGTGGAAGCTCCAGCAGGACAAGTATCCGGGTTACATCCGCCGCGTCTCGCTGGAGACACCGGAGGACCGCGAGGAGCACGACCATCCGGACGAGGAGCTCTAGGTGCGGGTCCTCTTCTGGGGGACCCCCGACTTCGCCACCGCCCCGCTGCGCGCCCTGGTCGGCGAAGGCTTCGACGTGGTGGGCGTGGTCACGCAGCCGGACCGTCCGGTGGGACGCTCCCGCTCGCGGCTGGTCCCCTCGCCGGTGAAGGAGGTGGCGCTCGCCGAAGGGATCCCGGTTCAGCAGCCCGACAAGCCGCGTGGCGATGCGTTCCTCGCCGGCCTGCGCGACCTGGCACCGGACGTCAGCGTCGTCGTCGCCTACGGGCACATCCTTCCCCGCGCGGTGATCGACGCGCCGCGACTCGGCACGCTCAACATCCACGCGTCGCTGCTGCCGAAGCTGCGCGGGGCGGCACCCATCCAGGCCGCAATCCGCGAGGGTTTCGACGAGACGGGCGTGAGCATCATGCAGATGGTGCCGGCGCTCGATGCAGGACCGGTCATCCTCGCCGCGCGCACGCCGATCCTTTCCGACGAGACGGCGGGAGAGCTGGCGCTGCGCCTGAGCGAGATGGGCGCCCAGGCGCTGGTGGAGGCGCTCGCCCTGATCGAGATGGGACACGCGCAACCGGAAGCGCAGGATGAATCCCAGGCGACGTACGCCCCCAAGCTCACGCGCGAGACGGCGGCGGTGGACTTCACCCGACCGGCGCTCGAGGTCGGGCGGCACATCCGCGCCTACGATCCGCGCCCCGGGGCGTGGGGACGCGTCCGCGATACGGAAGTGAAGCTGTTCGGTGCCCGCGCTGCGCCGCGTGCGAGCACGGAGGTGCCAGGGATGGTGCTCGAGGTCGGTGGCGAGGGGATGGTGGTGGCATGCGGATCGGGCGCCGTGCGGGTGCTCGCGGTGCAGCCGGCAGGGAAGCGACGGCTGTCGCCCCTCGAGTGGGCGCACGGACGCGGCGTGGCCGTCGGGGACCGGTTCGACACCAGCGCTGCCACTCCTGCGTAGGGTGAGCGTGAACAGCGCCCCCTCCGCCGTTTCATCCTCCCCGACCGTTCGCGTGCCCGTGGTGCACGCCGTGACCAGCGACGAGATCGTCGCGCGCCCGGACTTCGTGGACGTGGCGTGCGGCGTGATGGGCGTCCTCGGTGCACGAGGCGCGCTGCACCTGCGCGCATCGCGCCTCGGCGCTGCGCGCCTTCACAATCTGGCCCAGGCGCTGGCCGCGGCGCAAAGCATCACGGGTGCGTGGCTGGTGGTGAACGACCGCCTCGACGTCGCGCTCGCCGTGCAGGCACGCGGCGCCCAGCTCACGAGCCGGTCGCTGCTCACCGCCGACGCGCGCCACGCGGCGCCGACCCTCGCGCTCGGCGCGAGCGTGCACACGGTGGCGGAGGGCATCGAGGCGGCGCGGGCGGGAGCCGACTGGCTGGTGGTCTCCCATCCGTTCGCCCCCGCGGCCGGGGAGCTGGCGGATGGCGGCACGATGCTCATCGAGCGCCTCGCGGCGGTCACGTCGGTGCCGCTCGTCGCCATCGGCGGCGTGCGGCCGCAGCACTGCCGGGCGCTGCGGATGGCCGGTGCGCACGGTGTCGCGGTGATCCGCGGCATCTGGGACGCGCCGAATGCCGAACGTGCCGCCGCCGACTATCTTTCGTGTCATGACGAGGCCAGTGCTGCATGAGCACTCATCACCCGCGCGTGGCGGTGTAACCGACTCGCGGCTCGCGGCGGCGGAGGTCTGCGCCGACCTCCGCGCTGGCGAGCTGCTCGACAGCGCCTTCGACCGGCGGACGGCCCGCCTCGAGCCGCGCGACCGCCGCTGGACACGCGAGCTCGTCTACGGCATGCTGCGCCGTCGCAGCTGGCTCGACGCGATGCTCGCCGAGCGGGTGAGCGGCGGGCTCGCGCGGCTGGACGCCGACGTCATCGACCTGCTGCGGCTGGGCGCGCACCAGCTCCTGTCCATGGGGAGCGTGCCGGCCTACGCAGCCATCGGGCAGACGGTGGAGCTCGTGAAGCGGCGCCACGGCATCGGGGCGAGCAAGCTGGCGAACGCCGTCCTGCGCCGCCTCGACCGCGAACGCAATGCCCTCACGCTGCCGCCCACGGACGACGTGACGGATGCGCTGGCGCAGGAGTTCTCGCACCCGCGCTGGATCGTCGCGCGCTGGCTCGCGCGCTGGGGCGAGGCCGACACGCGTCGCCTTCTCGCGGCCAACAACGAGGAAGCGCCGCTCGTCGCGCGCCCGTACCACGTGGTGCGCGAACAGCTCGAGGCGATGCTCGAGGCCGCGGGCGTGGAGACCGCGGATGCCCCGCTCGTCTCCGACAGCCTCGTGCTGTCGAGCGGCGTCGGCGCGATGACCGAGCTCGGCGCATTCCGGAAGGGACTCTTCCACCTGCAGGATCCGGCGAGTACGCTCGTGACGCGCTACGCGTCGGTGCCGACGGGCGCAACGGTGGCCGACGTCTGCGCCGCACCCGGCGGCAAGTCGCTCGAGCTCGCACGCACCGCCGGCATGGTGCTCTCCGGCGACGCGTCCCGCACACGCATCGCGCGGGTTCGCGAGAATGTCCGGAGACTCGACACGCGCAACGTGTTTCCCTACGTGGCCGACGCCATGCAGCCGCCGCTGCGCGACATGGACGCGGTGCTGGTGGATGCACCGTGCACGGGCACTGGAACCTTCCGCCGGCATCCGGATGCGCGGTGGCGGCTCAAGGCAAGCGATCTCGCCGTGATGCCCACGCTGCAGCGCGACATTCTGCGCGCCAGCGCGTCCGCGGTGAAGCCGGGCGGGCTGCTCATCTACAGCACCTGCTCGCTCGAGCAGGAAGAGAACGACCAGCAGGTGGCCACCTTCCTCGCCGAGCATCCGGACTGGCAGCTCGAGCCGCCGCCCAGCGGCGTGGTGCCGGAGAGCGTGCTCGACGACGGCCTCCTGCGCGTGCTGCCGCAGCATCACGGCACCGACGGCGCCTTCGCGGCGCGCTTCCGCCGGCCGCGTCGCGGCGTCTCGGGGGTGGCGGCATGAGCTGGCGCACGAAGATGCGCGCCTCGCTCGTCTACCTCGTGGCGCTCGTCGCCGGCTTCTCGCTCGCCTGGCTCATCGTCGCCTTCGTGGTGTTTCCCACCGGCGTGGTGCCGCGCGACGTGAAGGTGCCCAACGTGAACGGACTCACCTACGAGGAGGCAGCGCAGCGCCTCGCCCAGTCCGGCTTCAAGGCCGAGCAGGGCGAGCAGCGCTACGACAACTCCGCACCGAAGCTCACCGTCATCGACCAGTCGCCCGAGCCTGGCGCGCGCGAAGGCGTGGGCAGCACCGTCACGCTCGTCGTGAGCGCGGGGCAGCGCATCGTCACCGTCCCCACCGTCACGGGCATGACGCGCATCGAGGCGCAGGTGCTGCTGGAGAAGGACGGCTTCGAGGTGGGCGACGTGGGCGAGACGAACAGCAACCAGCCGGAGGGCACGGTGGTGAGCACGCGCCCGCAGGCGGGCGCCCAGGTGAGCGTGCCGAGCACGGTGTCGCTGGTGCTCAGCCGTGGACCGGCCGCCGCCACGCTGCAGATGCCCGACCTGACGGGTCGCGACGTGGCGTCCGCCCGACTCGTGCTCGGCCAGCTCGGCCTGACCGACATCGACGTGGCCTATGATCCCTTCGCGACGAGCCCGCAGGGGAGCGTGGTGAGCCAGTCGCCCGTTGCCGGGGCGACGGTGCTTCCGGGCGCCACCATCCACCTTCGCGTGGCGGGCACCCCGCCCGGCCAGCCCAATGGAGGAACGCCGTGAGCGTCGTCCGCATCGCCCCCTCCATCCTCAGCGCCGATTTCGCGCACCTCGCCGACGAGATCGCGATGCTCGAGGCGGGAGGGGCCGACTGGGTGCACGTGGACGTGATGGACGGCCGCTTCGTGCCGAACATCACCTACGGCTACAAGGTGATCGAGACAGTGCGACGGCTGACCGAGATGCCGATGGACGTGCACCTCATGGTGGTCGAGCCGGAGCGCTATTTCGAGGACTTCGTGGACGCCGGTGCCACGGGACTCACCATCCATGCGGAAGTGTCGCCGCACCTGCAGCGGCAGCTCGCGCGCATCCGCGAGCTCGGCGCGGCGGCGGGAGTGGCGCTCAATCCCTCCACCTCGCTCACGGCGGTGGAGAACGTGCTTGACGACCTGGACCTCCTGCTGGTGATGACGGTGAACCCGGGCTTCGGCGGCCAGCAGTTCATTCCCCACTCGCTGGAGAAGATCGGCCGCGCGCGGCGCATGCTCGACGCCGCCGGCAGCCACGCGGCGCTCGAGGTGGACGGCGGCATCAGCCGCGACACCATCTACGAGTGCTGGCGGGCCGGCGCCGACACGTTCGTCGCGGGCAACGCGGTCTTCAGCGCCGACGATCCGCGCGCCGAGATCGGCGCGCTGCGCGCACAGTGCGCCGAGCGGGCGTGATGCGGGGTGCCGCCCGATGACGGCACGGCAGCAGTGGCTCACCGTCCTTGGCGCCGTATGCGTCCTCGCCCTGACGCTCGTCGCGGCGACGCACTTCCTGGGTGACGAGCTCTTTCCCGTGTCGGTCGGCTCGCAGGCGCCTCCCATCGTGGCGGCGTCGCTCGACCAGCCGGGCCAGGAGCGCACGCTCGCCGACTACAAGGGCAAGGTCGTGCTGCTCAACATCTGGGCGACCTGGTGCGAGCCGTGCCGTGTCGAGATGCCGAGCATCGAGAAGCTCTACCGCGAGTTCGGCCCGCAGGGACTCGTCGTGCTCGGCGTGAGCGTGGATGATCCCGGCGCGGAAGAGGCGATCCGCGACTTCGTGAAGGAGTACGGGCTCACCTTCACCATCCTCCACGACCCGAAGCAGCAGACGAAGACGAACTACCAGGTGACCGGCTTTCCGGAGACGTTCGTCATCGGGCGCGAAGGGAGCATCCGCAAGAAGGTGATCGGCGCCGCCGACTGGAGCTCGGAGGCGAACCGCGCGCTGATCCGCGAGCTGCTGGCGCAATGACGACGCCGCACAACGGGGCGCCGCGCATCGAGCGCCGCACCTGGCGGACGCACCTGCGCGCGTCGCTCACCCAGCGGCTCGGCCTCAAGGCCACCGCGCTCCTGATCACGGTGCTCATCTGGCTGGTGGTCGGTGCGCGCCAGCGCACCGAAAGCTTCGTCCCGGTCGCCGTCACGCCGGTGCTCGACAGCTCGCTCGTGCTGCTCGGCGACCCGCCGCGGCTGCGCGCCCTGGTGGCGGGAAGTACGGCCGACATCGTGAAGCTGTACGCCACGCCGCCCGAGATCCGTCGCACCATCGGCGGAGACGTGCCCGACACGCTCGTGCTCGACCTCACCCCGTCCGACGTGCGCATCCCGCCCGAGCTGTCGGCCGACGTGCGCGTCCTGGACGTGCAGCCACGCAGCGTGACGCTGCGCTTCGAGACGAAGGCGTCGAACCAGGTGGCGGTCCTGAACGGCGGCCGGATCCGCGTGCAGTTCGCCGGCGGCGCTCCCGCGCTCGCGCGACTGCGCTTCCAGCCGGACACGGTGCGCGTCACCGGACCGCGGCGCATCGTGCGCCGGCTGCGCGGCGTGTATCCGGTGCCCCTCACCCTCGCCGCCGGCGACACGATGCCGCACGTGGCCGACCTCGACACGGCGGGGCTCGGCGTCACCGTCTCGCCGGCGCAGGTGAAGGTGCGGGCGAGTGGCGCCCCGCCCGCTCCCCCCACCGCCTCGACACCATGACCCGCATCCTCGGCATCGAGACGTCGTGCGACGAGACGTCGGCTGCCGTGCTCGCCGGCGAGGGTGACGACGTCGCGCTCGAGTCGCTCGTGATCCTGTCCCAGGACGTGCACCGCATCTTCGGCGGCGTGGTGCCGGAGATCGCCTCGCGGCAGCACCTCACCGCCATCGTGCCCGTGGTGACGCGCGCACTGGAGGATGCAAGCGTGGCGATGGACGCGGTGGACGCCGTGGCGGTGACGTACGCACCCGGCCTCGTGGGCGCGCTGCTCGTCGGCGTGAGCTTCGCCAAGGCGCTGGCGTTCGGACGGGGAATCCCGTGCGTCGGCGTCCACCACATGGAGGGCCACCTGTTCGCCACCGCGCTCGAGCACCGCGACGCGGTGCCACCATTCACGGCGCTCCTCGTGTCCGGCGGGCACACGCTGCTGGTGGACGTGCCGGCGTGGGGACACTACGAGGTGCTCGGCCGCACGCGCGACGACGCGGCCGGCGAGGCGTTCGACAAGGTCGCGAAGCTCCTTGGCCTTCCCTATCCCGGCGGCCCCCCGGTGGAGAAGCTCGCGCGCACCGGTGACTCGTCGCGGTTCCGCTTCGCGCGCCCGATGCTGCGCCGAAACCAGCAGCCCGGCGACGACGACTATTACGACGTCTCGTTCAGCGGCCTGAAGACGGCCGTGCTGCACGCCGTCCGTGACGGCGCGCCCGACGACCACGCCCACATCGCGCGCGGATTCCACGACGCGCTGGTGGAGACGCTCGTCGAGAAGACGGCGCGTGCCGTCGAGCAGTTCGGGCGACATCGCGTAGTGCTCGGCGGCGGCGTGGCGGGCAACCGCACGCTCGTGGAGGCGATGCGGCAGCGCATGCGCCGGCTGGACGCCGAGGTGTACGCGCCGAGCTCGCGGCTGGCCACGGACAATGCTGCGATGATCGC
>CAMLIU010000050.1 GCA_946479995.1 uncultured Gemmatimonadota bacterium
CGATCCCCGAGCTGCAGAAGCACCTCGACCGGGCGCAGGCGCTCCAGAAGAAGCTTTCCGGATCGAAGAGCTGAGCGTGCGGGCCTACGGCCGGGTGCGGCGCGCCCGGCCGTCTGGTCCTCGCCCCTTCCCCACCGACTCCGCCACGAACAGCGCCGATTTCATCGCCATCGCGCTCATCGGTCCCTCGGTGTAGTCCCGCATCTCGCGGAGCAGCGTCAGTCGCAGCTCCTGCAGCTCGCGGTCGCCGAAGGTGTAGCCCTGGATGCGGCGCGCGGTGGCTTCCAGCACGTGGCGCGCACGGTCGTAGCGGCCGTGCCGGTTGAACTCGGTCGCCTCGGCGCGGGCGCGGGCGGCGTAGAGTCGCGCCACTTCGCGGTCCACCACGCGATCGCGCGGCTGCATGTCGTTCTCGGCGTGACTGGCATACTGCCAGAGCAGCGTCTCCGCCGCCTCGGGCTCCAGCAGCTCGCGCCCTGCAACGGACACGCGCACCCCGGTCACCGTACCGAGCTCGCCGCGCGGGAAGCGCAACCGCACGAGCACGCACAGCTCCTGCCCAGAGGTGAGGTCGCCGAGCTCGATGCGCAGCTCGTTGTCGCCGGCTGCGCGCACCACGCGAAAGCGGTTGAGGCACTCGGCTTCCGCGCCGTCGGGAAGCTCCACCTGGAGCGCCGCGTTGCGACGCACGACCTCGAGCGCCTCACCGAGCTCGCTGGTGAGGAAGTCGGGGATCTGCCGCGCCGACTCCACGAAGTAGAACTGCCCGCCACCTTCGTGCGCCATGTCGCGCAGGAGTCGTTCGTCGAAGTCCTCACCCACGCCGAACGTCGTGGTGGCCACGCCGAGCTCGCGCAGCTCGCGCGCGCGCTGGGCGAGGGCGTGCGGATCGGTCAGTCCTTCGTTCGCCAGGCCGTCGGTGAGGACGAGCACGCGGGTGACGCCGTCCGCCGTGCCGTCGGCGCGATCCACGAGGCCGAGGGCACCGGCGCTCCAGCCGGCGTGCAGGTCGGTGCACCCGCGCGGTTCCACCTCGGCGAGCCGGCGCAGCGCGGTGCGCTTCGCGTCGGCGGTGGCCGGCGTGGGAGGCACCAGCACGTCCACCTGTCCGTCGTAGACGACGAGGGTGAAGCGGTCGTCGGGGCGCAGCAGGCGGAGCGACTGTTCCACCGCGTCGCGCGCGAGGGCGAACTTGCGGTCGCCGTCCATGGAGCCGGAGCGGTCGAGCACGAGGCCCACGTTCACCGCCGGCCGTTCGGCGCGTGGCGGCGCCACGGGCGCGGTGAGGGAGATCATGAGGTAGCGCGTGCTGCGCGCGCCAGCGCGGATCAACTGCCGGTCGGTACGGAGCGAGAGCTGCATGAAGGGGCGCCTCGACGAAGTGTCGCGCCGGCGTGGGCCGGCGCACTCGACGCGTGATCGAGCGCCCACATCATACGACTACCCCCTGACAGCCCTCTCCAGCAGTCCGAGCACGCCGCTGCGCGCCCGTTCCTCGCGGCGCACCGCCTCGATCAGTGCGTCGAGCAACTGCGTCTGCTTGCGAATGGACGAATGGTAGTCGTCGAAGCTCTCGAGCAGCTGCGTGCGGAGCTGCTCGACCGACGGCTCGCTCATGAGGCGTCTCCGTTGTTGGCCTTCATGAAACGCTCGGCGAACCGATCGGTCACCTCGCGCAGGTCGTCGCTCAGCCGCGTGAGCGCTTCGGTGCGTACCGATGGCGGGAGCCCGCCATGCCACGCCTCGGCGAGGGAGCCGGCGATCGCCGCCTGGGTGTCGGCATCGCCGCCGAGCCAGATGGCGTTGCGGATGGCGTGCTCCACCGCCGCGGCGTCGAGGAAGGCCACGATGGCTTCCGGCACGGAGCCCTGGCTGGAGACGTCGAAGCTGTACGAGGGGCGAATGCCTTCCACCGTGCGCGCGAGGTCGTAGCCAAAGCGTTCGCTCAGCTCGCGGCGGATGTCCTGCTTGGAGGCGCCATGCCGGGCGAGGAAGATGCCGAGCGCCACCGCCTGCGCACCGGCCACCCCGTGCGGATGGTTGTGCGTCACGGCCGCGCTGCGCTCGGCCTCGCGCAGCACGTCCTGCTCGCTGTCGAACGCCCACCCCACCGGGCTCACGCGCATCGCCGAGCCGTTGCCCCAGCTGTTGTACGGCTGTCTCGCCGGCGACTGGAGCCACTTGCTGAACGCGCCACCATATCCGGCGTGCGGATGCCGGTTGCCGAACGCATGGTACGCCGCGGCGTAGTCGCCGCCGGTGAGGATGGCGTGCGCCGTGGCGACGGTGAGCACCGTGTCATCGGTGAACCGGCTCCCGTCGGGGAAGAGCGGGAAGTCGCGCCCGTCCACGCGATTCCACTCGCGCGTCGATCCGGCGATGTCGCCAGCGATGGCTCCGAGCATGGCGGATGAGATGAAGGCGGGGCGATCCAGGGGATCGTGCCTGCCTCGTCGCAGGCGCCACAAGTGTGAGACCACCCCCCGACAATCGGCGCCCGGGGTGACGTTGACGCAACCCCCGGGAGTCCGTAGGGTAGGAGAGAAGCTACCGTGGGCCGCGGAAGGCCGACGCCGGAGGAATGATGAGTCGTTCACTGCAAGTCCGTCGCTTCACGGCGGCCGCCATGACGGGTGTGCTCGGCGTGGCGGCGCTGGCGTCCGTGGCCAGCGCGCAGCACAAGCCGCGCATCGGCAGGGCCGCCTCCCCGCCGCCCCCACCGCCGCAGATGACGGTGCCCTATCCCGGCGCGACGGTGACGGTGGATCCGCAGCTCTACCAGCTCTGGTACCAGCAGAACCAGCCGCAGCGCAATCCGCTGCCCCACCATCGGCCGCCGTACGACCGGGGCGCGCCGCCGGTCTACTACGTGCCCTACCCCGTGTACCCGTCGTATCCCTCGTACGGTGGCGGGGTGACGGACGCGAACGGTCGGCCACTCTATGTGGAGACCGCGCCTCCACAGGCCGAGGGTGGCTACGGACTGGGCACGCCGGACTTCAGCGGCACGCCGTACGTGGTGGACCAGGACGGCCGCATGGTGGTGGACTTCGGCCAGGGCGTGCGCACCGTCCCCTCCTGCGCCGCCGCGTCCGCCGAGCGAGCCCCCGACGGCAAGCCGCGCACGATCTTCTACCAGCCCGCCTCCGGCGGCGTGGTCCTCCGCCAGGGCCAGCGCGGCCGCGTGATCGGCGTCCCGCCCGACGGCGCGAAGGCGTGCTACACGGTGGATGGGTACGGGAGGATGGTGGTGGACTGGTAGGTCGGAAGGTCGGAGGTCGTTCCCCACCTTCCCACCTTCCGGCCATCCCACCTTCTATCGGAGCGCCTCCCTCACCTTCTCCCTCAACCCCGCCGGTTCCAGCACTTCCGCATCCGGGCCGTACTGCAGCACGTGGCGTACGGCCCATGATTCGTCCGCCACGGGGTGCTCCAGGGTGAGGCTGCCGTCGGCGTCGAGCGGGTGGTCGTGGCGTTCGGCGACCCAGCGGGCGATGCGCGGCGAGTAGCGCACCCGCATCCGCGCGTTCGTCGCCGATGCGAAGGCACGGCCGGTCTCCTGCACCCGCGCCGGGATGCTCTCGTCGCGCTCGAAGGTCTCGTCCAGCAGCGCGACGTCTTCCACGCGATCCAGCCGGAAGAAGCGCATCCCTCCATCGTCGCCGGTGGCGACCACGTACCACGCCTGCTCGGCGAACACCAGCGAGTGCGGACACACCACGCGTGTGGTGCTCTCCGTCGCACCGCCGGCGCGGTAGCGGAGGCCCACCTTCCGGCATTCGCGCACCGCGGTGCGCAGCGTGGCCAGGTGCGCCACCGAGCCCGCACCGGCGAGCTCGGCGTAGCGGGTGCCCTCGTAGCGCTCGTTGGCCGGCACCTGGCTGATCGTCTCGCGCAGCCGAGCCAGGGCGCGCTCGATCGGCGCCTGCTCAGCCGGCGTGCGCTGGCGGCGCAGCAGCATGAGGCCGAGCTCCAGCGCGCACAGCTCGGACATGAGCAGCCGCATCGGCCGGTGGAAGTGGCTCGCATGCACGCTGACCGAGTCGTCCTCGACGAAGATGGAGACGCCGGAGACGAAGCCGCCCGGCTCGTCGAACCGCTCGGAGAGCGAGTAGATGTCGGCCATCAGCTCGGCAACGCTCACCCCGGCGGCGGACGCCACGTCGGCGATGGGGTGCTCCTCCCCGTCGGCGTAGCGCGGGATGAGGTCGAGAACGCGGCGGAGCTGGTTCGCGGCGGTGTCGGACATGGTGATCAGGCGTAGAGGGCGCGCGTGCGCTCGGCGAGCGCGCGGTACTCGTCCACCAGCGACGGCGGCGAAACGGGGAGCGCCTCGCCGGCGAAGGCGAGGAGCCATCGCGCGAAGCTGTCGGCGCGGCGCACGTCGAACCGGCGCAGGGCGGGCGACGCGTCGTCGGCGCGGCCGAGCGCCGCCGCGGCGCGCACGGCGCCCGACTCGCCCTTGAACTCCACGACCGCCTCGAACATGTCGCCGTCGCCTATCTCCCACGCCTGGCGCGACCGCGCGTGCTCGCGCAGCGAGAAGTCGGCTGGAATCTCGTAGTCGGGCGAGCCCTCGCGCTGGCGGTTCACCTTCAGGCCGTCGATGCGACTCACGCGGTAGTTGCGGCGCGCGTCCTTCTCCACGTCGCGGCCCACGAGGTACCAGTGGCCGCCGACGAAGAACAGCCCATATGGCTCCACGGTACGACGCGCCCCTTCGTCGGCGCCCATGCTGTGATAGCCGAACGTCACCTGCTTGCGACGGAAGAGGGCGTCGCCGAGCATCGAGAGCGTGCGCGGCTCGGCGCGGCTCGCCGGCGGCGCGATCGCCGCCGACGGCCCGTCGGTGGCGCCCACCGGCAGGTCGAAGGCGAGCTTGCGGACGGCACGCCGTGCCTCGTCGGCGAGTGCCGGATCCCCCACCTGTTCCACGAGCCGTACACCATCAATAAGTGCCTGCAGCTCGTCGGGCTCGAAGGCGAGGGTGGCGAGCGACTGGTAGCCGAACTTGTCCAGGCGCGATGGCTCCTCGAGCCCGCGCGACGTGACGATCCCGAGGTACGGCAGGTAGAAGTCCTTCGCGCGGAGGCGATACGCCGTCTCGTCGCTCCCGTCCTCGCCCACCGTCTCGATGGGTACGCCGAGCTCGCGCAGCTCCACCTTGTCGCGCTCGAACATGCGCTTGAGCGTGTCCGACGGCTCACCCGCCGCCACGCTGCCGTCGGTGAGGTAGGCGGGGACGTGTTGCGCGAGCTGCTCGAACGTGGCCGGCATGCGGTGGCCGAGCAGCGCGGCGAGGAGGTCGATCCAGCGCGTGAGCTTGGCGCGCTGGTTGGCTGATGGTGGCATGGCGTCAGGTCGTGAGCCGAGCAGCGAGCCCGGACGCGCGCACCGTCGCCCGCTCGATGCCGAGGGTGAGCAGCTCCGGATCGCCGACGATGTCCACGCTCGTGCGCGCGCGCGTCACGCCCGTATAGAGCAGCTCGCGCGTGAGGAGGCGTGTGTCTTCCCCGGGGAGCACGAGCACCACCTGGCCGAACTCGGAGCCCTGCGACTTGTGCACCGTCATCGCCCACGCCGTCTCGTGTGCCGGGAGTCGGGCCGGCGCGACGGAGCGTGGCTGTCCGCTCGCATCGCGGAACCACACGCGCGCCTGGCCGCCGCTGATCGTCGTCACTCCCACGTCGCCATTGAACAGCCCGGTCGCCTGGTCGTTCGCCGTCACGAGCACGGGCCGTCCCTCGTACCAGCGGGCACGGGTGGGAACTCCGCGCGCACGCAGCCAGCGCTCGATCTGCTCGTTGAGCCCCGCCACGCCGGCGGGTCCGTCGCGCAGCGCACAGAGCACGCGGAAGGCGTCGAACCGGTCGAGCGCCTGCGCGGGAGTCTCGGCGGCGAGATAGTCGTTCACCGCCTCGGCCAGGGGCGCCAGCAATTCGGCGGCGGAGCGCGTGGCGTCGCGGCGCGTGGCATCGCCGCGCGCGGCGTCAGCGAGCACGGCGAGGGCGCTCGCGGCACTTCCACGGCGCACCGCGTCGGCGAGCGCGCCGATCCCCGGCTGCTTCTCGAACCGGTACGACTTCACCAGGCGCACCACCGCGTCGCGCTCCGGCGTTGCGGCAGGCGTCGACTCCAGCGGACACGCGGACAGCGCGCCAAACCAGCGCGCGAGCCCTTCGCCGTGCACGTGGCCACACCCTTCCGCCGCGCGACAGAGATCGCCGAGCACGTAGCCGGTGTCCACGCTCGCCAGCTGGTCGCGGTCGCCGAGCAGGATGAGTCGCGTGCGCGGACGCAGCGCGGCGAACAGGGCGTCCATCATCAGGACGTCCACCATGCTCGCCTCGTCCACGATCACCACGTCCTCGGCGAGGGGGGCGTCGGCGCAGTGGGCGAAGGTGTCGTTCCACGGCTGGTAGCCGAGCAGCCGGTGCAGCGTGCGCCCGGTGGCCGGCATCCGCCGGCGAATCGTGTCGTCCACGGCGAGCGACGACACGCTGCTGCGTACCGATTCCACGAGTCGCGCGGCGGCCTTGCCGGTGGGCGCGGCGAGCGCGACCTGCAGCGCCGGATTCTCGTGCAGCAGCAGGGCGAGGATGCGCGCCACGGTCGTCGTCTTTCCCGTGCCCGGCCCGCCGGTGATCACGGTGAGCCCGCCGCGCAGCGCCGCCGCGGCCGACACGGCCTGCCAGTCGGTGGATCCGTCGGCTGGCGCGGGGAAGAGCGTGCGGAAGAGCGCGCAGGTGGATTCGGCGGGCGTGCGCTCGAGCTGCGGCTGGCGCACGCGGGTGCGGATTGCGTCGGCCAGCCGGCACTCCGCCGCGTGGTAGCGATACAGGTAGAGCCGTCCGCCCTCGATGACGAGGGGCATCGGCGACCTGCCGTCACCGCACACGCCGCTCTTCAGCAGCAGCGCGCGCCAGGTATCGAGGTCCGGCAGTGCATCGCCGACGCCATCCTTCCACGGCGCCGATGCGCCGGCGAGCGCGCGCAGCTCGAGGCAGCTGTTGCCGCGCGCGCGCTCGGCGCTGAGCATCGCCGCGGCGAAGCCGAGGAAGCGCGTCTCTTCTATTGAAGTGAGCGTGGAGGCGGCGCGGCGCGCGAGCAGGCCGCCGAACTCGGCGTCGATGGCCGCGAGGTCGCCCGACTGCACGAGGTGAGCGAGCGCCTTCATGCCGCCGGCCGTCCGCGCGTGGTGATGGAGTCGGTCATCAGTGCATCGAGTGCGGTGATCAGCGCGCGTGGCGGCCGGTCGCTGAACCAGCCGCGGCCCGTCCCGTCCACGCCGCGCAGGAAGGCGTACCAGGCGCCTCCCATGTGGGTGTCGTAGTCGTAATCCTTGACGCGCAGCTTCAGGAACCGGTGCAGCGCGGTGACGTACAGGTGGTACTGCAGCACGTAGTGGCTGGCGAACATCTCCCGCTCCAGCTCACCGCGCTCGTAGTGCGCGAGGTCGGTGCCGAGCTGGTTGGACTTCCAGTCTACCACGTACCACCGACCGCCGTGCTCGAACGCGAGGTCCACCACGCCGGACAGGAAGCCGTGCGTCCGCTCGGCGGAGAGCCGGCGCAGCGCGGGAGCGTAGCGGCGTGCCACCTCGTCGCCGTGGCGCGAGAAGGCTTCCGCCAGCAGGTCGGCGCTCACGTTGCCGAGCGGCAGGTGGAACGACCATTCGCGCAGGGTGCGATCTCGCGGCACGTCGCGGAGGGCGAGCGTCGTGCCGGGCAGGGTGTCGTCGAGCACGCGACGCAGCATGCCGGTGACGGCGCCGATGCGCTCCTCGTGATCCACGAGCTGCGCCCGGTGGAGCACCTCGCTGCTCAGCGCGCGAAGGGTGTCGTCGCCGGCGTCGAAGTCGGCGCGCTCGAACAGCTCGTGCAGCGCCACGCCGGGCAGGCGGCCGGCGGGAAAGTCCATGAAGTCGGCCGGCCGGTGGGCACGACTCCACGCGCGCGTGCCTTCCGCAGCGTCGGCCACGTCGCGCGCATCCTCCACCTGGCGGCCGGCGGTGAGCGACGTGAAGCTCGCGATGCGCCACGGCCGCAGCGTGTCGGCGTCCGGCAGGTCGGTGCGGCATTCGGGAGCGGAGCGCTCCGTCGCGGCACTCGTCCACCGGTGCGGCGCACCCTCTTCGGCGCCGAGCACCTGGACGGTCATGGCCCCACCGCTGCGGCGCACCAGCTCGTGCACCGGCGTGTCCCACTCGGCGAGCGAAGCCTCGAACTCCTCGGGAACCCGCTCCACGAGCTCCTCGGGTGAGAGCTCATCCTGCGTGGCG
>CAMLIU010000051.1 GCA_946479995.1 uncultured Gemmatimonadota bacterium
TCGGGCAGTGCGTGCACAAGGTGGTGAACCATCCCTCGAAGCCGGAGCGGCTCTTCCTCCAGAACCACTGGGGGCTCTACCGCAGCGACGACGCCGGGGACTCGTGGACGGACATCGCCAACGGCGTGCCGAGCGACTTCGGCTTCGCGATGCAGATGCACCCGCACGACACCGACACGGTGTACATCGTTCCCATGCAGTCCGACGAGTTCCGCTGCACGCCGGAGGCGAAGATGCGCGTCTACCGCACGCGCGACGCCGGTGCGTCGTGGGAACCGCTCACCAGCGGCCTGCCGCAGCAGGATGCCTTCGAGACCGTCGTGCGCGACGCCCTCACCGCCGACACCCACGACCAGGCGGGGATCTACTTCGGCACGCGGAGCGGGAAGGTCTACGCTTCCAACGACGACGGCGACAGCTGGAGCGCCATCGCCGACGCGCTGCCGTCCATCACCTGCGTCAAGGCGTTCGTCGTCGGGCGCAGCGGCGCGCAGGCCTGACGGCCATGGCGGTCTCCGTCGTGCTGCCGCGCGCCTTGCTCACCTACTCGCAGGGCAGCAGCATGCTCGAGCTGGAAACGCGCTGCAGCACGGTGGCCGATGCGCTCGCCGAGCTCGGGCGACGCTGGCCGGCGGTGCTCGACCGCGTGGTCACCGAGCAGGGGGAGGTGCGCGAGCACGTCAACGTCTTCGTCGGTGAGGAGAGCATCCGATATGCCTCCGGGCTGAATACCCCTGTGCGCGACGGTGACACGATCATGATCGTCGCCGCAGTGAGTGGCGGGTGACCAGCCGGTGAGCATCGACCTGTCGCACGACGAGCTGCTGCGCTACAGCCGGCACCTCATGCTGCCCGGCGTGGAGCTGGAGGGACAGAAGCGCATCCGCGCCGCGCGCGTGCTCCTCGTCGGCGCTGGCGGGCTCGGCTCCCCGACGGCCCTCTACCTCGCCGCCGCGGGCGTGGGCACGCTCGGCATCGTGGACTTCGACACGGTCGACCTCTCCAACCTCCAGCGGCAGGTGCTCCACGGCACGAGCGACGTCGGCCGCCCGAAGATCGACTCGGCGCGCGACCGCATCGTGGACCTCAACCCGCACGTGGTGGTCGAGACACACCGCGTGCAGCTCAGCTCCGCGAATGCGCTGGAGATCCTCGGCGGCTACGACATCGTCGTGGACGGCACGGACAACTTCCCCACGCGCTACCTGGTGAACGACGCGTGCGTGATGCTCGGCAAGCCGAACGTGTACGGCTCGATCTTCCGCTTCGAGGGGCAGGCGTCGGTGTTCTCGAGTGGAGAGGGGCCGTGCTATCGCTGCCTCTTCCCGCACCCGCCACCTCCCGGACTCGTGCCCAGCTGCGCAGAGGGAGGGGTGCTCGGCGTGCTGCCCGGGCTCGTGGGCACGATCCAGGCAACGGAAGCGCTGAAGCTCATCCTCGGCATCGGCGACACGCTGGCGGGCCGCCTGCTGATCATCGACACCCTCGGCATGCGCTTCCATACGGTGCGCGTGCCTCGCGACCCGAAGTGCCCGGCGTGCGGCACTCGCGAGATCAGGGAGCTGATCGATTACGAGGCGTTCTGCGGAATGACGTCAGGGGGGACCATCAATGAGACTGCGAGCGACGAGATGAACGAGATCACACCGACCGAGCTGGCGCGCCGACTGGCCGCACACGAGGAATTCACCCTGCTCGATGTGCGTGAGCCGAACGAGTGGCAGATCGGCCACATCGAGGGCGCGCGACTCGTGCCCCTCGCCACGGTGCGGGAGGCGATCCCGACGCTCGACCCGGAGAAGGAAGTCGTGGTCTACTGTCGCTCCGGCAAGCGGAGTGCGGACGCCGTGCGCCAGCTCACCGCCGCCGGCCTGCGGGCGACGAACGTGACGGGCGGCATCCTCCGCTGGAGCGACGAAGTGGATCCGTCGACACCGAAGTACTGATCACGTCCACTCGGTGATCCGGTTGCCGTCGTCATCGGTGAAGTTCCCGATGACGATCATGATCATGTCGTACAGCGTCCAGAGGCCGAGGCCGCCGAAGGTGAGGAGCTGCACGATGCCGCTCATCGTCTTGCCCACGTAGAACCGGTGCGCGCCGAAGACGCCCAGCACGAAGCAGAGGATGAACGCCGGCAGGATGCGCTTGTCGCTCAGCGGCTCGAGGCCGGCCGTGCTCTGCATGACGCCGCACTTCGGGCAGACCACGGCCATGGCGTCGATGGTGTTTCCGCAGGCGTGGCAGTACTTCGTCGGGCGGGGCGGGACGGGCGGAACGTAGACACCCATGCGCGGGATCCTCGAGGCGGGAGTGCCGACGAATATGCGCCGCCGGTTCCCGTCGCGCGAGGCGACGCGGCGGGTCACAGGTAGCTGAGCCACCAGTCCGTCCGCCGTCGCTTCACGCCGGCGAACCAGCGACAAAGCGGATAGAGCAGCACTACCACGCTCACCCAGATCAGCCACACCACCGGCAACGGCGCCGGCCAGCCCGGCGGCTGGGTGATCGGGTACCGATCGAGCGTCGGCGACTCGAACATCCAGTGAACGGTGCCGTAGCGCACCAGACAGACGACGACGGCGAGCAGGTGAATGAGCACGATGTGCAGCACGTAGTAGAACATCGGGACCTTGCCGAACACCAGCGCCGGTCGCAGGGCGTGCGGCATGCGCCCATCCACGGCGCGCAGGAAGAGCAGCGCCGGCCCCAGCGTCATCAGCAGGTAGAGCAGCGACGGTGGATACTTGGTGGTGTTGATGAACGACAGCACCGTGAACGCGCCGGAGCGCTGGTGCGCCCACCGTGATGGATCGCCGTAGACGTTCACGGCCCGCAGCGCGAGGAAGGCGACGACGAGGGCGATTCCCATGCGCAGCAGGAAGCGCCGCCGGCGCTCCGGTTCCCAGCGGTACACCTGGCCGAGCGCGTAGCCCACCGCGGTGACGCCGACCCAGGGAACGAGCACGTAGGCCGCGAAAACCATGTGCGTGCCGTCCGTCCAGAGCACGCCCGGCGCATGCAGCGCCGTCCAGAGCGGTGCCAGCGCGCCGAAGGAAGCCGCCTGCACGCCATCGAACAGGTTGTGGACGATGATGATCGCCGCGCCGATCGCCCCGACCGCGGCCGCCGGCAGCCAGACGAGCGCCGACAGCACGATCATCGCCCAGCCGAGCGCCCAGAGCACCGTCAGCACGGTGAGGTGATAGTCGAAGTTGAACTGCCACCCGAGGCAGCGGACGACGACGAGCTCGAGGAAGATGAGCCAGAGGCCGCGCGTGAGCAGGAAGCGCGACAGGCCGGCGACGGAACGCCGTCGCAGCGCGAGGAAGGCGCCGGTGCCGGTGAGGAGGAAGAACACCGGAGCGCAGAAGTGCGTGACCCAGCGGGTGAAGAAGAGCGCGACGGTAGTGGTGGCGACGTCGGTGGGATTCACCGGGGCGCCGAAGTAGTCGCGCGTGTGATCGAGCGCCATCAGGATCATGATGACGCCGCGCAGCAGGTCGACGGATTCGATGCGGGCCCTGGCCGGCGCCGGCGTGGCGGGCCCGCTTGCGGTTGCCTCAGGGAGTCGCGGCACGCCCGAAGCTAGCGTGCCGCGCCCGAGTTCACGATGGCCGGATGGGCCGCAGCGTGTCGCGCTTCACGGTGTCGCGTCGCGGCGTCGACTGGCGGAAGTTGAAGATGCTGTCCGTCACGCTCTGGATCACGCGCTGCGGGATGGAGTCCCGCCGGGGGCGCGACGTGGACGTCCCCTGGCCACCGGTCGCCGCCGTTGCTTCGGTGGTGGTCGTGGTGACCGGTGGCGGTGTTTCGGCGGGTGGCCGGCGGCGCAAGGGATTCGCCTCGCGCAGCGAGTCCATCCACTGCGCCGCTGCCAGCCGCGTGGAGTCGGCAATCCCGGGTGCCGCCACCGAGTCGGCCGGCGTCGCTACCACCACGGGGGCGGTGACGATCGGCTTCGTCGCCACCGGCTGCTTGACCGGCGCCGCGGGCGCCGCGATGGTGCCGGCGCTCGTCGTGGCGGTGATGCGCGACGTGTGGCGCGAGATGAGCGCCGCGGACACGCTGACCACGAGGAGGATGGCGAGGATCGCCGCCGACGCGATGGCCCACCGCTGCTTCGACGTGGGACCCGGCGGACGAGAGTACTCGCTCACCTCGTCCAGCTTCTCGTCCAGCTCCTTCGGTGGGGCGAAGTCCATGGGCGCGTCGCTGTGCAGCGGCGTGGAATCGTCGAATACCAGCGGCTCGAGCGGCGCCAGCGGGGGCGCCATGAACCGCGCGGGCTCGAACTCCGCGCCATCCAGCACCGACTCGTCGTCCGTGATGCTCTCGAGTGCGGCCTGGCGCTTGAGCTCCACCTCGTGCTCCCCGGCGCGCTTGATCTCGGCGCGAAGCCGCTCGAGCTGACGACGGTCCTCGGCGGCAGCGCGCTCCATCGTCGCGCGCTGCTCGGCGACCGTCTTCTCCAGCTCGGCGCGCTTCGCCGCCAGCGCCGCCCGTTCGGCCTCCAGCGCGCGCTGGAGCTTCTCCCGCTCCTCGGTGGCGGCGCGCTCCATTCGGGCACGTTCCTCGGCGATCGCGCGTTCCAGCTCGGCACGGTCGTGCGCCAGCTTCTCGCGCTCCTGCTCCATCATCCGCTCGAAGTTGAAGCGCGCGGTGGCGATCGCCTCGCGCTCCACACGCTGCTCCTCGAGGATCTCGGCGCGGATGCGGTCACGCTCGCTCTCGCCTTCGGCGAGCGGGTCGGCCATGCCGATCATCGCGATGTAGGCGGCGACGTCGGACGGGGTGCCGGCGTGCTTCTCGGACAGCAGCTCGTCGGTGGCTTCACCCAGCCGCTCGGGAAGGCCCGGTCGCAGCTCGACGAGGGCGCTGCCGGCCCAGGTCTGCGGCTCCGGCTGGCCGGTGAGCATGGCGAAGGCGAGCCGCGCGATGGTGCGCGCGTCGTCGTCCTCGGCGGAGTGCCGGATCCGACGCAGCGGCTCGACGGCAAAGGTCACCCGAACACGATCCGTCTTCGGCTCGAGGAACACGTCGGCCGGCGTCACGGCACGATGCACCACGCGCTGCTCGCGCGCCCACTCGAGGAGGCCGTTGATGTCGCGCAGGATGGCGGCGATGCGCGGCGTGGTGAAGGTCTCGCCTGCGGCGAGGCGGTCGGCAAGCGACGGCTCGGCGACCCGGCGCGTGATGACGGCGTAGTGGTCGTCGTCCAGCCAGCGCCCTTCGACGACGGGAATCAGCCGCCGGTGCGCGAGCCGAGCGAGGAGCTGGGTGTCGGCCGCGAGGTGCGACAGCGCGTTGGCCTCGTCGCCCCGCGGTGTCTGGAACACGGTAATGAGCACACCCGGCTGGTCGTCGCGCCGCTTCGCGGTGTCACCCTTCCGGGTGGCGAGGTATCGACGCGCGTCGTCGGTGCTCCCCTGCTCGCCGACGATGTCGTAGTCGGCCGACAGGGAGGACAGGTCAAAGGACTGCTTCGGCTCCTTCATGATCTTCTCGGGGACAGGTCCGTGCGGCGCTTCATGCCGGATTCCATTGCGTGATTGGTGCCGCGGGCTCTGCCATGCAGGAAGCGGGCTCAGGGCTGGACGGGTGACGTTTCCGCCATCAGGTTGCCAGTCACGGACCACCGCTACGCCAGGAGCGTCAATGCATATCCCGGTCTCCCGGTCGAACGCCCTCGGTCTGGCGTTCGCCGCGATCCTGCCCGCCTTCTTCGCCCCCGTCGCCGGTGCCCAGCGTCCGGCCGTCCACCGTCTGGAGGCGACGCCGGGCACGGTGGCGTACGGCTATTACTGGGCCGAAGCGAAGCCGGCGATCCGCGTCCGCTCGGGCGACTTCGTGGACGTGGAGACCATGCTCACGAACACGCCGACTGGCCTCGAGCGCATCGGCGTGAAGCCCGAGGACGTGCCCCAGCACCTGCGCGACATCGTGGCGCAGGACACCGGCTCGCTGCGCGGGCCGGGCGGACACATCCTCACGGGGCCCATCTATGTGGAGGATGCGGAGCCGGGCGACGTGCTCGAGGTGCGGATCCGGTCCATCTCGCTGCCCATCGCGTACGGCTACAATGGATGCAGCGGCTTCCTGCGGGAGCTGTGCGCGCCGCGCACGAGCACGCTCATTCACCTGGACCGCAAGGCGATGACGGCAGAGGTCGCGCCCGGGATCGTGGTGCCGTTGCGGCCCTTCTTCGGGTCGATCGGCGTGGCGCCTGCTCCGGAGCTGGGGCGCGTGAGCAGCAATCCGCCGGGCCGCCATGCCGGAAACCTCGACAACAAGGAGCTCGTGGCCGGCACGACGCTCTACATCCCCGTGTTCGTGAAGGGCGCGCTGCTGGAGCTTGGCGACGGGCATGCGGCCCAGGGGGACGGCGAGGTCGACCAGACGGCGATCGAGACCAACCTGGAAGGGCGCATCCAGGTGATCGTGCGCAAGGACATGAAGCTGGAGTGGCCCCGCGCCGAGACGCCGACCCACTGGATCACCATGGGGACGGACACGTCACTCGTCGTGGCGACGAAGACGGCCATCCGCGAGATGGTGAAGTTCCTCCAGGAGACGAAGAACATCTCGCAGACGCAGGCGTATCAGGCAGCATCCATGGCCGCCGACGCGCACATCACCCAGCTCGTGGATGGCAACGTGGGGGTGCACATGCTGATCGCCAAGAAGTATCTCCTCCATTAGAATGAAAGGCATGTCCAGCAACCACCGCACGCTCGCCGCGGCCATCCTTGCCGCGGTGCTCGCGGGGTGCAGTGGTCCGGCGGCGCCAGCCGCCAGCCGGACCGCTCCGCAGCCCGCCACCGACGCTGCCAGCGGCGACACCGCCTGGATCGCGAAGGCCCGCGCCGACAGCCTCCGCAATCCGTACGTGGAGGCCGACGTCGAGTTCATGTACAACATGATCGGCCATCACACCCAGGCCATCACCATGGCGCGCATGGCGCCGTCGCACGGTGCCAGCCCCGAGGTGCAGCGGCTGGCCGCGCGCATCATCAACGCGCAGCATGACGAGATCGCGACGATGGAGCGCTGGCTGCGCGACCGGCAGAAGCCGGTGCCGGTGATCCCGGCCGATGGCAGCGCGCCGATGATGCTCATGAACGGCGAGACGATGCACATGCTCATGCCGGGGATGCTCACCCCGGAGCAGCTCAAGGAGCTCGACGCCGCGCGTGGGGAGGAGTTCGACAAGCTGTTCCTGCGCGACATGATCAGCCACCATCGCGGCGCGGTGTCCATGGTGAAGGACCTCTTCGGCACCTATGGCGCCGCGCAGGACGAGACGGTGTTCAAGTTCGCGAACGACGTGAACGTGGATCAGACCACCGAGATCAACCGGATGGAGAAGATGCTGGCCGCCATCACGCTGGGGATCACCCTGCCGTGACCACCTTTCACTCGACGATGTCCATGACCCACTCCGCTGTCCTCAGGCTGTCGCTCGCCGTCGGAGCCCTCTCCGCGGCGGCGTGCAGCACCGCGATCTCGCCCGCCAGCGCACCGGTGACGACGAGCGCGTCCACGAGCTCGATGTCCACTGCGGCGCCGAACCCGGATCCCCGGGTGGGGCTGAAGGCCGGCCTGTTCGACGCCGGCGAGGCGTCGTGGAACCTGCAGGTGCTGTCGCAGACGCCGCCGTCGGCGAAGTTCGCGGGGATCACGAACTCCGACCTCGCCTTCACCGGCAAGTACGCCATCCAGGGGAGCTACAACGGCTACCAGGTGTGGGACATCTCGAATCCCGCCAAGCCGGTGCTGAAGACGGCGTTCGTCTGCCCGGCGTCGCAGAGCGACGTGTCGGTGTACAAGAACCTGCTCTTCGTGTCCGGTGAGGGGCTCACCGGCCGCCTCGACTGCGGCACCGAGGGGGTGAAGGACACGGTGAGCAAGGAGCGCCTGCGCGGCCTCCGCATCTTCGACATCAGCGACATCGAGCATCCGCGCAACGTCGGCAACGTGCAGACCTGCCGCGGCTCGCACACGCACACGGTGCTCGTGGATCCCAAGGATCCGGACAACGTGTACGTGTACATCTCCGGTTCCTCGCGCGTGCGGTCGCCGAACGAGCTCCCCGGCTGCGTCAGCGCCTCGCCCGACCAGGATCCGAACTCGGCGCTCTTCCGCATCG
>CAMLIU010000052.1 GCA_946479995.1 uncultured Gemmatimonadota bacterium
TCCAAGGCGCGGCCCGTCGCTCTTTCGGGACGGTCTGGTGACCGCATCGAACGGCCTCGGGAATCTCCAGGGCGCATGGCGACTGAAGCGGAGAGGAGAGCATCCTGCCGTTCCAGTTTTCGATCCGGCCCTTTCCGCTCCTCTCGCTTTTCGAATGGCGAAAAGGAGCAAGGGCCAGCCACTCCCTGGAATGGCCAGCCCCCCGGGTCCTGCTACGCGGTACGACGTACGCAGTACGTCAGTTGCCGTCTACTCCCTGCCCACCCTCACCCCGACCCGGACCGTTCTCGGCAGGCCGAGGGACACGATGCCTCCCGAGTAGTTCACCTGGTATTTCACGTCGCCCACGTTCTCGACCGACGCGAACACCGAGAGGCCGCGCGTCAGGTCACGCGTGTAGTTCGCGTCCACCACCGTGAACGGATCCAGCTGGGTGCCGTTGAAGGTGGAGTTCTTCCCCTCGTGCCGCCACAGTGCGGTGACGGATCCGAGCACCGGCGTGCCGTACGTGGCGCGGATGACCTGGCGCTGCTGCGGCACGCGGCCGATGTAGTTGCCGACGCTGGCGGGGTTCGCGTCGTTCGTCACCACGACCGCGTGGTCGTAGTTCACGCTCGCGCTCAGCAGGAGTGCCTCCACCGGACGAAGCGCGAGGTACGCCTCGCCGCCGGTGCTGCGGGAGCGCTGCACGTTCTGGCGCTGGCGCGTGCCGGGAGCGACGGTGACGAACGAGTTGAAGTCGGAATAGACGGCACTGTAGTAAGTGCCACGAAGCTGCACCCAGGTCGCCGGTTGCAGGTCGAAGCCCACCTCCTGGCCGCGCGCCGACTCCGGACGCAGTGCGGGATTCGGGAGGTTGGTGTTCGGACCCGACACGAACTTCCGGTACATCTCGGCGAGGTTCGGCGCGCGGAAGGCGTCGTACAGTGCCCCGCGCAGCGTCAGCATCGAGCTCACGCGGTACGCGGCGCCGATGCGGGGAGAGAAGTGGTCGTAGGATTCGTCCGGATAGACCGTGTTGCCGTTCGCGTCCACCGAGAAACCGTCATTGTTACCCCACCGGTCGTAGCGCCCGCCGATCTCGATGCGTAGCGGCTCGATGGGCGAAAGCACGCCCTGCACGAATGCACCACTCAGGAGCTGGCTCCCGCCGGACTGGATGTTCGCGCTCACCGAGCCGTTGGCGGCGTAGTCCTCCTCGGCCACGTTGCCCGTCATCTTGCGCACGTCGGCGCCGGCGATCAGCGTCTGCAGGCCGAGCACCCCGTCGCGGGCCCACTGCAGTGACGCGCCCCAGTCGTGGGTCGGGATGTGCTGCCATGACGTCTGCCGCTCGGCCGTACGGCCGACGGTCGGCGTGACCGCGGACGCGAACTGATCCTCGACGAGCACGCCGTTCCACCCGCGGAGCGTGAGCGCGCCATACGACCCGTTGTCGAGATCGGCGCCGAAGGTGAGGCGCTTGTCGTCGCGGTTGGTGTGGGCGAGCGCGGTGCCGAGGTCGCGGTTGTCGTTGTAGAAGTTGCCGGACAGGAACGCGGAGAGGCGCTTCGACGGCGCGTACTCCACGCGCGCCATCCCGTTGCGCGAGGAGATCTCCGAGCGGTGGTCCACCGGGCCGGCGCTGGCCGGGGCGATCATGCGGTAGCCGCCGCCGTCGAGGTAGTCACCGCTCACCATCGCCGTGAGCGCGCGCGCGAGCGGCACCCCGGCGGAGGCGTAGACGTGCTTCGCGTCGCGGCTGCCGCCGTCGACCTGCAGGTCGTACGAGCCGGGCGCGATCGGCCTGGCGAAGAAGGAGATCACGCCTCCCATCGCGCCATTGCCGTACAGGTTCGAGCCGCCGCCCTCGAGCACTTCCACGCGTTCCACGAGCGCCTTCGGCACGCGTCCCCAGTCGATCCACTCGCCCCACGCGTCGTTCACCGGAATCCCGTCGAACATCACCGCGGTGCGTCCCTCATCCACCCCGCGGATGGAGACGATCTGCGCCGAGCCGCCGACGAGGCTGCTCGTGCGCGCCAGCTCCACGCCGGGAATCTCGCGCAGGAGGTCCTGCGTCTCGCGCGCGGGACTGGTGCGGATCTGCTCGGATGTCAGCACGTTCACCGTCGCGGCCACGCGGCTCGCCTCGGCCGGCGTGCGTGTGGCACTGGTGACGATGCCCGACAGCATCAGTGGCCCGTTCTCGAGCCGGACGTCGAGTGTCGTCGCCTGGCCCGCCGTCACGCTGACGTCGCGCTGCGCGAGTCGCTGACCGATGGCGCTGATGGTGACGCGGTAGTCGCCGGCAGGCAGCCCGCGCAGCACGTACCACCCGGCGTTGTCGGTCGTGGCGGAACGCGCCGGGACCGACACGGAAACGCGCGCGCCGTCGATGGGTGAGCCGTCGGCGCGTGAGACCGTGCCGGTCACGGAACCGGCCTGCGCGGCGGCGGCCGACGGCAGCAGGACGCTGGCAACCATCGCGAACAGGGAAGATCGACGTCGCATGCGGGATCCGGCTGGGGTGGGGGGAATCATCGTACGTTCACGCTCGCGCCACCGGACGCGCAAGTGCGAGCTGGTCATGGCGCTGCCGTCGCCGCTTCGTGCACCAGCGGCGGGGCGCCGCGCCCGACGATCACGGGCGTATCGAGCGCGTCCACGTTCGCGCCGTGCAGGATCCGGCGTCCCGACGGCGAGAGGAGAAAAGCGACAAAGTTGCGGCCGGCGCGCCCGCGCGGCGCGTCCGTGGGGACGGAGACGCCGAAAAGAATGGGTGCACCATGGACGGTGATGGTATCGCCCCACCGCCCCCCCGGCACGCGCAGGCTCACCTGCGCATACACCGCCGAATCAGCGGGAGCGCCGAGGTCCACATCGTCAGGGAGCCGCACGAATCGGAGGCCCATCAGGCGGGCAAGGCTCTCGTACGTCCAGACATAGTCCAGCTCTCCCGCCTCGAGGAGCGCCACCTGGTCGGACTCCCGCGGGCGCACGTTCCGCTCGGGAGCCG
The DNA here is from genome assembly GCA_946479995.1 of uncultured Gemmatimonadota bacterium. The sequence goes on from CAMLIU010000052.1 coordinate 2,999, forward strand.
CGCGCAGCATCCGCTCGGGCAGGTCGGGAAGGCCGTAGTGCCGGGCCGCCAGCTGCCACACGAGCAGCGTACGATAGCCGGAGGGATCCGTGGCGGGATCGGATCGGCCGACCTGCACGTCGGGACGCTCGAGCACCGCCCACCAGTTGTCCGCGGAGATCTCGTCGGCGCCCCGCGAGCGTGGCGTATAGGCGAGCACCATGCGATTGCGCGCGAACAGCGCGTGCCAGGTGACCACCTTCGGCGTGAGTAGGGAGGAGAACAGCTCGGGGTCGGCGAGCACGATGACGTCAGGGTCGCCGTCCAGCGCCGTTACGCGGCGCACGAGCTCGAGGCTCGACGCGCTTTCCAGCTCGTACCGCGCACCGCTGCGCCGCGCGAAGGAGTCGAGCGCCACGCGGACCGGTTGCGCGAGCGAGGCAGCAGTGTAGACGAGAAACGGGCGCGCCGGCGCCGGCGGGAGCTTCTCGCGCCCGCAGGCAACCAGGATCACGAGCAGCGGCGCGACTCGGAGCGGGAGGGGCATCTGATTGCTACGCGGGGCGGCGGCCCAGCGTTGCCGGCCTGCCGCGCGTACACTCACGCGAGGCCGTGCGCCGCCACCAGCGGCGCCTGGGCGCCGGTGGCGCCCACCCCCACCCTTCGTCCTCCGAGGTAGCTCCCGCATGACCCTCATCCGATTGGCGACGCTCGGCGCGCTCGCGACCGCGCTCGGTGCCCTTCCACCGACCACCGCCGCCGCGCAGGACACGGCACGCACGAACCGCCGTCCGCCACGGCAGGTCGTCCCCATGGATACAGCGCGCGCCCGTCTGCTCTACGTGAGCAACCGGCCCGCCGACCTGCCGCAAGGCAACTACGATCAGCAGCTCGCGCAGAAGCGCCGCACCGACAGCATCTTCACGGCCCGGAGCGCGGGCGTGATGGAGTTCCGCAAGGTGACCTACCGCAGCCGAGTGGACGGGATGGCGGTCCCCGCCTACCTGTTCGCGCCGCTGCAGAAGCGAGGCACCGGCGGTCACCCGGCCATGGTGTGGGTGCACGGTGGGGTGCACGGCGACATGGACGAGCTCTATCTGCCCTTCATCCGGGAAGCGGTGCAGCGTGGCTACGTGATCATCACGCCGGACTACCGCGGCAGCACCGGCCATGGCAAGGCGCACTACGAGGCGATCGACTACGGCGGGAAGGAGATCGACGACGTGATCTCCGCCGTCGACTTCCTGAAGACGCTCCCGTACGTGGACATGAACCGCCTCGGCCTCATGGGCTGGAGCCACGGCGGCTTCATCACGGCGCACACGCTGTTCCGGGACGACAACCCCTTCAAGGCCGGCGCGGCCATCGTGCCGGTGACGAACCTCGTCTTCCGCCTCTCCTACAAGGGCCCGGGCTACCAGCGGTCGTACGCTGCCGAGGAGGGCATCCAGGGGCTGCCGTTCGAGAAGCGCGAGGAGTACATCAGGCGGTCACCCGTCTTTCACGCGTCGAACCTGAAGGTGCCGATCCTCGTGCACGTGGCGACGAACGACGAGGACGTGAACTTCGTGGAAGACCAGCAGATGGTCTACACACTGCGCGCCCTGAAGCCGGACCTCGCCGAGACGAAGATCTACGAGAACCCGGCGCCGTGGGGCCCGTCGGTGGGGCATGCGTTCAGCCGCCGCGTGGACCCGGTGACGCTGGAGCGCGTGGATTCGCCGGCGCAGATCGACTCGTGGAACCGGACGTGGACGTTCTTCGAGTGGAACCTGCGGCCGTACGAAGATCGATCGAAGCCCTTGCCGCCGGTGAGGACGGGGCCGTGAACAGCCAACTACAACTGAGGTAGCTGGTACCTGGTACTTCGTATCAGGAGCCAGGGGGCTGGCCATTCCGATGAGTGGCTGGCCCCTCTGGCATCGCGGCGGCGCTGGAGTGCAACGGGGTCGGCAGGGCGGCGTCAGAGCATCCGCTTCAGCCGCAACCCCACGAGAAACAGGAGCCCGAGCAGCAGTTGCAGGCCGAGCATGATCTCGAAGCCGTAGCGGTGATGCTGCAGTGGGATGAAATCGAAGTTCATGCCATACACGCCCGCAACCACCACGAAGGGAACGCTGAGCGCACCGACGATGGCGAGGCTCTTGGAGACCTTGCCGAGCCGGTTCGACACCTGGGTGAGATAGCCGTCGAGCGTGCTGCTCAGCAGGTCGCGGAAGCTGTCGAGGCTGTCGGTGATGCGCAGCATGTGGTCGTACACGTCGCGGAAATAGAGCTGCGTCTCCGGCGGCAGGAGGGGCGAGGGGCGATTGGCGAGCTGGCCAAGAACCTCGCGCTGCGGGGAGAGGAAGCGCCGGAGGGAGATGACGAGCCGCTTCACCTTGAAGATCTCGTGCAGCAGGTGTTCGTCGAACTGGCCGAACACCCGTTGCTCGAGCTCGTCCACGAACTCGTCGATGCCGTCGAGCACGGGGAAGTAGGCGTCCACCGACGCATCGAGCGCGAGGTACGCCACCCGGGACGGTCCCCGCTCCATGAGGTCGTGGTTGTTGCTCAGCCGCTTCATCAGCTCGGCGATCACCGGAAGGGGCTCCACGTGGGCGGTGACGACGATGCGCTTGCCGAGGAAGATGTTCAGGTTCGCCGTGTCCAGGTCGTACGGATCCGGCGTGCTTTCCCGGAAGCCGACGACGCGGGCCACGATGAGCATGAACTCGGGGTACTCGTCCACCTTCACCCGGCTGATCGGGTTGAAGGCGTCCTCGATGGCGAGGGGATGGAAATGAAAGACCTCGCTCAGCAGCGCCGCCTGCTCCGGTTGCGAAAGGTCGACGTCCACCCAGAGCACTCCCTCACCCGACCGCACGACTTCGCGCAGCCGGTCGAAGGAGAGGTTCACCTCGGCCGCGCCGGAGTCGAGCCGCAGGAGGCTCGCCGGCGCGGGCGCGGTGTCGGATTGCGCGCCTGCGGAGGCAGGCGCGGTAGTGCGTGGTGCTGACATGTCGCCGTGTGGAGGATGAATCACCGTTCAGGCCGCGACAACATGCCTCCATCGGGGGCGACGGGCCAGCGGCGCTAGTTGGCAGCCATGTGGTCGAGCAGGTTCTGCGCCGCCGCCATGTGCGCCTGGAAGGCGGGCGCCACCTTCTTCACGAGATTCTTCACCTCCTCGTTCTGCAGCGACGGGAGGAGGGTCGTGTTGATTGCGTCGATGACCGCCTTGTGGAACGCCACCTCGTGCTGGAGGAAGGCACGGTCGAACGCCTTCCCGTTCGCCGCCTGCAGCTGGCTCACCGCCGTGGCGTGGTCCTTCGCCATGCCGAAGTTCTTCGGCGGCGTGGGGGTGACGCCGAGCTTCGCCGCGAGGTCGCGGCCGAGCTGGCGCACGGCCTTGTGATCACGGGCGATCATCTCGCCATAGTCGCGGACCTGCTGGGTCGTGCCCTTCTTCTCGGCCATCGTGCCAGTCTCCATGTCCCACGTGTTGGCGGCATCGAAGATGGCAACGATGGTGGGATCGTCCAGCTTGGCGCTCTGGGCCTGCGCCCGGTTGAACAAGGCGAGCGGAGCAGCGGCGAAGAGGGCCGCGGCGAGGAAGAAGGGGCCGACGATTCGACGGGACGACATGGAGCACCTCCGGAAAGGAAAAAGGGCCGGTCCGAACGGCAGTCGCCGTCGGACCGGCCTAAGGTGCATCCGGGTCCGGTATTTGTCAATAAATTAGTTGACTTTTTGCTATTTCTTTTCAGGCCTTGCACTTGGCTTGGTTGCTGCCTCCTCGAACACCATGTTCTGGCCCCGGTAGCCGAATTGCAGCCCGGTGCTCTGCTCCACGCCCCGAATGGCCTGGCGCGACGAGTCCAGCGACGCCCGCAACGTCACCTTCCGCGCGAGCAGGGCGCTGTCCGGCACCATCACGTCCAGGTTGTACCACCGCTTCAGCTGCGGAAGCACGTCGCGCAGCGTGCGGTTGGTGATGGCGAGGTTGCCACTGCGCCAGCCGTCTGCCTCCTCGCGCTCGTCCGGCGACGCGTTCCGTGGCGCCTGGCCGTGCGCAATGAACAGCGCGTTCCCCGCCGACAGCGGGCGCACCAGCTTCCCCTCGCGCACGTCCACGTTCCCCGCGGTCACGACGACGGTCGTCGCGCTGTCCTCGGGATACGCCCGCACGCTGAACGACGTGCCGTGGGCGACGACCAGCGCGTCGCCGGCGTAGACGCGGAACTCGCTCTTGCCGCTCGGCGCGACGTCGAAGCCCGCCGCACCGGCGAGCTTCACCGCCCGCAGCGACGGGCCGAAGGTCGTCGGGATGCTCAGCTTCGAGTCGGGGGCGAGGCGCACCTTGCTCCCGTCGTCGAGGGTGACGATACCGATCTGCGCCGGCGGCGCGTTCACCACGCGCGCGTCGGATGCGTTGACCGCCGTGCTCGCATTCGCGTCGGCGCCGGCCTTCTCCACCCAGTACCCGATGGCCAGCACGGCCACGAGGCCGACCACACCGATGCCGATCATCTTCCACGCGGGTCCCTCGCGCGTGGCATCCACGATGTGTCCCGCGGCTTCGTGCCGCGCGATGGCCGCCGTTTCGTCGAGCGCGTGCTGGCTGTGGCCCTCGCCGCGCACGGCGCGCAGCACGTGCGCCCACGATTCGTCGGGATCGATCACGCCCTCGGCGGGCGGGTGCGACGAGGCGTCGTGAGGATGCGCGGCGCCATGTCCTTCGCGCTCGGTCAGGCGGTGCGCCGCGGCGCGCCGGCTGAGCGCGCGTACCGAGGCATGATGCACGTCCTGGGTGAGGAACGCTGCGAGCTGCTCGGGGGTGGCGAGCCGGTCGCGCGCATCCCACGCGCGCACGAACGCGCCCTCGACGACCTTCGGGGTGAGCCCGGCTGCCTCATCGCCGAGTGCGGCGCGCGCCTCGGCAGCCAGGGTGGGATAGCGCGAGAAGAAGGCGAGGCGCAGCGCTTCTTCGTTGGGGAGCGCGGACCCGGAAGACATCGGCGTCGAGGCGCCGTCGTCGCGGGGAGGAACAGTAGTAGACATATGGCAGCCTCTCAGTCGTGCGTTGGTTCGACTGGATCGCGTACCGATGTCTCAGGATGATACGG